>DAISVW010000048.1:0-11276 GCA_036826695.1 Aestuariivirga sp. | reverse complement strand
GCTGGCTGCATCCCTCATTTGCAAGCGAATGTGCTCTCTCGACGGATCTATCACCGGTTTTGCATCCTGAATGGAGAACAAGGAAGGCAGCTACAGCGTTGTACTGGACAACGGAAGAAAGATTCCGCTGGCAGGCGGCTACAGTCTCACAAGCACATGAATGAAGCTGATGCCTTCAAGCTTGTCCAGGACGCCATCTGGGCGGTCATTGTCGGGTCGGGTCCTGCTATTGCAGCAGCTACCGTCGTTGGTGTCATCATCGCATTCGTGCAAGCCCTCACGCAGGTCCAGGAAGCAACGCTGACATTCGTTCCAAAGATTCTCGCGGTTTTCGCAGCACTGATCTTTCTTGCTCCCGTGGTCGCCGCGCAGCTGATGAGCTTCACAGAGCAGGTTTATTCCCACATCCAGTCCGGGTTCTGAGACTTCGTGTCGGGCGATCCGGCCGGGATGAGACGGGTCCGTCCTGCCTCGGATGTTCAGGAAGATTCTCAGCCAGTTCCGATGTCCAAACCGGGGCAAGCCTCGCCCTGCAAATTGCGGTGAAGCGAGGGGGTTTCTGGAATGGCCGACGCTAACCGGGCCGGCATCTCGGACGCTAAACCAGTTTCAGACAACCGGGATATCGGTTTTGCGCTGGGAATCATCGCGATTCTCATCGTCCTCTTTATCCCGATTCCTCCGTTCCTGCTCGATATGGGCCTGGCCCTGTCGATCTCGCTTTCGGTCGTCATCTTGATGGTCGCTCTCTGGATACCGCGGCCTCTGGATTTCTCAGCGTTTCCCACCGTTCTCCTGATCGCCACCATGCTGCGGCTTGCCCTCAACGTGGCAACCACGCGCCTCATCCTGTCCCACGGCCACGAGGGACCCACCGCAGCCGGTCACATGGTCGGCGGGTTCTCCAAGCTCGTGATGAGTGGCGACTTCGTGATCGGTGTCATCGTCTTCGTGATCTTGATCACCATCAACTTCATGGTGATCACCAAGGGTGCATCACGTATTGCCGAGGTCGGCGCCCGTTTCACGCTGGACGCCATACCAGGAAAACAGATGGCGATCGACGCTGACTTGTCGGCGGGCCTCATCGATGACAAGGAAGCACGGCGCAGGCGCGCCGAGCTCGAACAGGAAAGCGCCTTCTTCGGATCGATGGACGGCGCCTCAAAGTTCGTTCGCGGGGACGCCATTGCCGGCATCATCATTACCGGCATCAACATTTTCGGCGGCATCATCATTGGCGTGGCACGCCATGGCATGACCCTGACGGAAGCCGCTGACGTTTATACCAAGCTGTCGGTGGGCGATGGTCTCGTGACCCAGATGCCGGCGCTCATCGTGTCTCTTGCAGCAGGTCTTCTGGTATCAAAGGGAGGTAACCGCGGCGCGGCGCAGGAAGCAATCTTCACCCAGCTTGGGGGGTATCCACGGGCTCTCATGGTGGCGGCAATGCTTCTGTCGATACTTGCTCTGGTTCCGGGTTTGCCGTTCTTTCCGTTTGCGTTTCTCGCAACCCTGACGGCCGGTGGCGCCCTGGTGGTCACCCGGCAGAACCGCAGCGCCTTGAAGGCGGTAGCAGAGAAGCAGCAGGAAGAAGAGGCCGCAAAACAGGACGAGGAACGCAATTCGGTGCGGGAACTCTTGCGCACGGCGGAGATCGAGGTGCGCCTTGGCCGGCAGATATCGAGCGCGATGCTCATCTCTCACGGGGAGCTCGCCCACCGCGTGGCAAAAATGCGCCGGCGCTTCGTCCAGGAGTTTGGCTTCGTCATTCCCGATATCCGGTTGAGTGATGACCTGATGATTGCGCCCAAGACCTATGCCATCAGGATTCACGGCACGACCACGGCCAGCTTCGAGCTTCGCCTCGGTGAAGTGCTGGTGATACCCGGCGGCAGGCCGCCTCCGGACTTGCCAGGTGACGAGGTGCGGGAACCAGCCTTCGGCATGCAAGCATATTGGTATCCCGATGTGTTCGCCGCCGAACTGAGAGCCAACGGACATGTTCCAGTCGATCCCATGTCTGTCATGCTCACCCATATTTCTGAAGTTGTCCGCAGCAATCTCGCAAGCCTGATGTCCTACAAGGATCTGCGGGCACTCACCGGCCGGCTGGAGCCGGAGTACAAGCGGCTCCTTGACGAAACCTGCCCGTCTCTTCTGTCTTTCTCAGGCTTGCAGGCGATATTGAAGCTGCTGCTGTCGGAGCGGGTATCAGTCCGCAATCTGCATCTGATACTTGAGGCGATTGCCGAGGTCGCACCGCATGTCAGAAAACCGGAAGTCATCGTTGAACATGTCAGACAGCGTCTGGCGCAGCAGATCTGCGGTGACATCGCCCAGGACGGCGTGGTCAAGATCGTGCGGCTGGGTAACCGCTGGGATATTTCCTTCATTCAGAGCCTCAAGCGCGATGGAAAGGGAGATGTCATCGAATTTGACATCGATCCCCGGCTGATCGAACAATTTGCAACGGAGTTGAGCGCCGCGGTGAAGAGTTCTATCGACCGCGGTGAGCAATTCGCGCTGGTGACAGCTCCGGAGGCCCGGCCCTATGTCAGAATGATTGTTGACCGCCTGTTTCCCGCACTTCCTGTCCTTTCACATATCGAGATATCGCGGGGCGTACGGCTGGAAGTCCTCGCGTCGATGTCATGACTGATGATTTCTCCAGCAGTATCTTTGTGATCTTCCTGATAATGTGCCGCGTTGGCAGCTGCGTTATGTTTGCACCGGGCCTTTCGAGCCTGAGAATACCCTATCAGATAAGGCTGTTCGTGACCCTCGGAGTGACTGCTGCACTTTCGCCAATTCTGATGCCGCAGCTCAGCGGCACCGTGAGCGCTGCGACGCCTGACGGCCGGGTATTCATGATTCTGACGGAAGTCATCATAGGTTCCGCAATCGGGCTTATGGCACGATTCTTCATCTTCGCGCTTCAGTTCGCGGCAACCGCGATATCCAACTTTGTGGGCCTTGCCGGAATACCCGGGATACCGCTCGAGGAGGCGGAGACCGGCTCCCCTCTTGCTACGCTGGTTTCTTCAGCGGCCGTGGTGATCATCATGTCAATGGGATTGCATATTGAGATGCTGAAAGGCGTCATCGAATCATACGATGTGATGCCCATGGGCCAAGAGCTGCCCATGAACGCAATGGCATCGAATCTCGTGAAGGCCGTCTCGGAAACCTGGCTGCTGGCGCTGCGTCTTTGCGGGCCATTTGTGCTTTACGGGATCGTTGTGAACTTCGCACTCGGGTTGGGCAACCGCTTTGCACAGCAGATCTCCGTCTATCATGCGACGACGGGCGCCGTGATTCTCGGAGGCCTGTTGCTGCTCTATCTGATCTGGATCGACTGGATCCTCATCTTCCTCGATGCCTATCAGGCCTGGCTCGGCGCAGGTGGATTTTGACATTCCCACCGGAGCGGTTGAAACGCATTGCGCGCGCGCAGGCGTCTGTCGCAACTTCACTCGAACTGAAGCTGGCCCTTGAGGAAAAACGACTGCGAGCCCTCGAGTCCGGCCACCGCGAGCTTCTGGCATTGTTGAATGGCTATGCGTTGATCACGCTGGCGTTTCATTATGGCGCCCTTTTGAGGCTCGTGGACACCGAGAGAGCATTGGATGACGCCAGAAATTCGCTGGCAGGCATTCAACGCGAGGTTCTGCTGTCACGGGGCCGGGAGAAGTCGTTGTCCAGACGTGCAGAAGCGCTCAAGGCTGCATTGACCCGTCTGGCGGAACAGGTCGACATGCAGGACACGCTGCACTTGGGACGCCAAAAGCTTCCCACAAGCAAGATGTGATGGACTGACGCAGGAATACAGGACTGAGATATGCTGGACAAACTTTCGTCAGACCTCATCGTCGATGTCATGCGCAGTGCGGATCCGGCCCGGCAGAGGGCAGCCGTTGCCAGGCTGGAATCAATCGCAGTGCCGCAAGACCGCGATTTCGCACTTGCGCTGGACACGGCAGCTGGCACATCAACAGGGCCTGGAGTGCCAGCATCACAGTCGATCACTTTGGCCTCCCGGAGTTCCTCGCAGCGTGCCGCGGATGCGACCGGCGCTTACCAGGGATTCGAACGGATGGTGTTGCGGAACATGTTCGAGAGCATGCTTCCCGCCGAGGATTCCGGCGCCTTTGGTGAGAGCCCATCCGCAAGCGTATGGCGGTCACTCGCGGCCGACCAGTTGGCCGGCATTTATGCAAAAACCGGCGGTATCGGCATTGCGGCGACCCTCGCTTCGGCACATCAGGAGAAGGCACCCGTGCAAGTGATGCAATGGCCCTATTTCTCGCTCGCCAAGATCAGTTCGTTTTCGGGGTGATGACGCATCATGTTGTCTTCAGCATCTTCCAGCAGATCGCTGCTGCCGCAAGCACTGGGCAAGCTCATTGAAGTGCTCGAAGAAGAGAACCTTGTTCTTCAGCAACACCGTGTTGTTCTTCATTCAGGCTTTACTGACCGCAAGAACCAGGCCTTGCGTGAGCTCTTGGCAGCCTCGCGTTTGGAGATGCAGCCGGATGCAGTCGAGGCCGTGAAACCCCAGATCCATAGGCTCTCCAGCACCCTTCAGGAGAATGCGAGGCTTCTGAAGCTCCATATCGCGGCGCTCGGAGATGTGAGCGACATCATCATTGGCAGCCTCAAGGAAGCCGAGTCGGACGGGACTTACTCTCGGGCGTTTGCCGGCCGCAGTCCCTAGCCTGCCATGTTGAAGCTGGCTGCCATCGGCATCTGGGTCATCCTGGTAACCGCCGGCGCGACTTTCGCATCGGTCTTTTTTTCTTTTCTTGGTGATGATCCGGAAGAGAAGAGGCCCGCCACCGGCATCGAGAATCTGTCCACGGAGATGATGAGTATTCCGGTCATCCGCGACGGCGACGTGGCAGGCTATATGGTGGTACAACTCTCCTTCGCGGCAGATCGCGCAGTTCTCGAAGAAGGGAAGTCGGACCCGTTGCCATTTCTGAAGGATGCAGCCTTTCGAACCATGTTCTCCGATCCAGGCATGGATGTCCGCCGCCTGAGGAAGAAGGATCTTGACGCCCTGACGGCGGCGATCGCGCAGGAAGCCAATCATCGGCTCGGAAAGGAAGTGATCCTGAACGTTCTCTTCAGGGAGATCAACTATATCCGGAAAGAGGATATCCGCAACAACACATCCAATAATGAATGAAGCTGACCGAGGCTTGGATGGAGCCGCGGAGCTGCTGCAGGACGTGGGCCGGAGTGGCAGCCGTTATGTTTACGGTGATGACCGCGATGACGAACTCATGCGGCTCTCTGATGCTCCCCTGATGATCAGGGATTTTCTTGACCGCCAGGACCGTGGTGGCCAGGACATGCCTCAACGCCTGAGTGACATTCCGCCAAGTGCTGCGCTTTACCTTCAGCAAGCAAGAGCTGTTCCGCGTCAGGCCGGACTGGTGGCGTTGTACATACAACGCGAGCGAAGGCTTGAGCCATCTTTTGCCCCGGAAGCCTTCCGGCCTTCAGCTACCGATTGCAGCGAGGCTATCTCAGCTCAGTTGACGGCCTTGTGGGAGTGGAGTCTTTCTGGGCTGATGAGGAGACTGTTAGTGCTGATCGGGTTGATTCTGGTCGTTTCCTTTTTGGGTGCGGCAGTCTGATATCTGGCACAAGACTTGCTCTGCATGATCAAACGAGATCAGGCAAATGCAAGAACGATTGTTCGAAAGTATCAGACAGCTTCCGCGCGCGGAACTGGAGAGCTTTGCCATCAGGGCGGCATTCTATATCAGCAGCCAACATGCAGACGCCGATTCTGGACGTCTTTTTTCTGCAGTTCTCGTGGGCTTCCTGTTGGGTGCGCTGGTTGCTTCGTCAGGTTTTCTGCTGGGTGCCGGGTTCAGGTGAGGCGGACTGATCCGGAATGACATAGCCAACGAAGGGCAATTCCCTGAATTGGTGTGCCATATCCATACCATAGCCGACCACAAATTTGTCGGGACAGACGAAGCCCTGAAAATCGGCCTTGATGTTGGCCGCCAAGTGACCGGGCTTGTAGAGGAGAACGGCGGTCAGGCTGTTCCTTGCCCCGCGCGCCGAGAGCAGGTCCTTGGCAAATGCCAGGGTGCGCCCGGATTCGAGGATGTCGTCGATCAGCAGCACATCGCGACCACGCACGTCAGTTTCGATGTCGCGCAAGACCGAGACCTGTCCGGACGACTTCGTCGACTTGCGATAGCTGGACAGGATCATGAAATCGACCTCGGGCGAAAGCCCGGCATGGTGCATTGCCCGGATCAAATCAGCTGCAAAAACGAAGCTGCCCTTGAGGATTGGAACAACAACCAGATTGGACGGCTTGCGGCTGGCAATCTCGTCGGCGATTGCCTGGACCCTCGCGGCAATTTCGCCGGCCGGAAACAGCACCCCAATATTGTGTCCATCGATGGAAATTTCACTCATGGCTCTGTATTTGAGCCGATTTCGCCACCCCGGGCAAATCGAATTTCCAAGCCGTTGTCCGATTTCGGTATGGAGCGAGGTCCACCTTCAGGGTTAACAGATCGTTAAACCCCAGAAGGCTAAACGGAGGGCAGGACAGGGAACAGAACACGATGCTGCGGCTTGAGAATGTCGGCCTCAGATATGGCGACGGCCCGGAAATTCTCCGGGATGTAAGTTTTACCGTGCGCCCGGGAGACTTCTATTTCCTGACGGGTCCGTCAGGCGCCGGGAAATCCTCGCTTCTCAAACTGCTTTTCCTTGCACTGCGGCCAACCCGCGGCAAGCTGCACATCTTCGGGGAGAATGTCGGAAATCTCAGCCACAAGAAACTTCCGCCAATCCGCAGGAGGATCGGGGTGGTATTTCAGGAATTCAAGCTCCTGGACCATCTTTCAACCTATGACAACGTCGCACTGCCATTGCGGATCGCCGGCAAGTCGGAATCGTCGTACCGGCGTGACGTCATGGATCTGCTTGATTGGGTCGGGCTGTCTCAGAAATCGGGAGACCTGCCGCCGGTGCTCTCCGGCGGCGAGAAGCAGCGCGCCGCGATCGCCCGCGCCGTCATCGGAAAGCCGCAACTCCTGCTGGCCGACGAGCCCACGGGAAACGTCGATCCGGTTCTTGCCAAACGGCTCCTGCATCTGTTTCTCGAGCTGAACCGGCTTGGCACGACCATGCTGATCGCAACCCATGACCAGAGCCTGATCCATCAGGCCGAGCGGCCGATCCTGCATCTGGAGGAGGGTGTTCTCTCGCTGCAATGAAGCCAGGATCGATCATCCCGTCATCAGCCGCTTCGCTGACATCGCTGACCGTTACCCTCGCGGTGATGAGTTATCTGGCGTGCCTTGCCATCGGAGCCCTGATTCTTGTGGACCGGGCTGTCACGAGCTGGACGAGCGGACTGGCCCGCGAGATGACCGTTCAGGTTCGCATGATCCGGAATGCCGACCTTCAGCAGGAATTGGAAAAGGCACGGGCAATCGTGGCGGCGTTTCCCGGCATCGTGAAGGTAGAGGTTCTTGACGAAGGGGCCAGCGGCCGCCTGCTCGAACCCTGGCTTGGCACGCGATCGCTCGAAGGGCTGCCGCTCCCAAGACTGATCCGAGTCCTGGCCGATACCGCCAACCCGCCCGATACCGAAGCACTCGAGAAAGCGCTTGCGGCAGTCAAGGGGGCCAGGCTCGATACGCATCGCAAGTGGGAGGCCGAGTTGACGCGAATGGCCCGTGCTCTCTCGGTTCTTTCCTATGCAGTACTCGGGCTCATTTCGGTGTCGGCCGTCGCCATCGTGATTTTCGCGACACGTGCCGTCTTGCAGGCCAACCGCCACATCGTCGATCTGCTGCATCTGGTCGGGGCACGTGATTCCTTCATCGCCCGCCAGATCGATGGCCGCTTTCTGCGAACCGGAATGCTCTCCGGCCTGATTGGCGTGGGGCGTGGACTTCTGACTTTCCTGCTGCTCGGCCTGTTTGGCGGCGGTGGCGATTCGGGCGTCGCGGCGGCGAGCCGCAACCTGTTGTTCTCTGCCCCGAAGATCGCTGTCTGGAGCTATGGTTTCCTGTTCACCGTCCCGGTCGCCGCGACATTGATCTGCCTGGTGACGGCCCGCGTCACGCTGATGCGGCGGCTGGGAGTGGTCACGTGATCTTTCTGAGATCGGCACTCTTCAATCTTGTCTTCTACGTCAATCTGTTTCTCTTCATGGCGCTGGGTGCGGTGTTCTTTGCGACGCCACGCCGATGGTCGATCCGCGCCCTTCAGCTCTGGGCACGATCTTCCCTCTTCTTGCTCAAGACGATCACCGGCATCGGCATGGAGGTGCGCGGTACGCGGAACATTCCTCGGGGAGCCTGTCTGTTGGCTGGCAAGCATCAGTCATTCTGGGAGACTTTCGCCATCCTGCCGTTGCTGGACGATCCTGCCATGGTGCTCAAGAAAGAGCTTTCCTTCATACCGTTGTTCGGTTGGTACATCCTCAAGTTCCAGATGATCCCGGTGGAACGGTCGGCGGGCGCCCAGGCACTGCGCTCGCTCACCAGGCGAGCGGCCCAGGCGATTGCCGACGGACGTCAGGTGGTGATCATGCCCGAGGGAACCCGCCGGGCGCCGGGCGATCCACCCGCCTACAAGCCAGGGGCAGCGGCGCTTTATGGCAAGCTGGCGGTTCCCTGCGTTCCCTTTGCGCTGAACTCAGGACTTCACTGGCCACGCCGCAGTTTCCTGCGCTATCCAGGAACAATTGTGGTGTCTTTTCTGGAGCCGATTGCGCCAGGGCTGGACCGGAAGAGCTTTCAGGCCAGGCTGGAAACTGCCATCGAAACCGAAACGGCCAAACTGATTGCAGAAGGCGAGGCGGAGCTTGATAAGTACAAATAGTGAACATTTGCTCG
The DNA here is from genome assembly GCA_036826695.1 of Aestuariivirga sp. Classification (GTDB taxonomy): domain Bacteria; phylum Pseudomonadota; class Alphaproteobacteria; order Rhizobiales; family Aestuariivirgaceae; genus Aestuariivirga. The sequence goes on along the minus strand of DAISVW010000048.1, from coordinate 2,388 downwards.
ACTCCGGAACGGATGGTGGTTAGACTGGACCGCATCAGGAGTTTGGAGATGATCAGCGTCCGGCCTGCCCTCGACCCCATTTCCCATGAAATCTGGGAGATGAAGTATCGCTACCAAGATCCGGAAGGTGGCATTCACGAAGCCACTATCGAGGACAGCTGGCGCCGGGTGGCGCATGCCGTTGCCGTTGCGGAAAGGCCTGAAGGCCGTGCTGCCTGGGCCGACGAATTCTATCATATTCTTGAAGACTACCGTTTCCTGCCGGCCGGCCGCATCCTGGCTGGGGCAGGCACCAGCCGCCAGGTCACGCTGTTCAACTGTTTTGTCATGGGCACGATCCCGGATTCGCTCGATGGCATTTTCACCCAGTTGAAGGAAGCCGCCCTCACCATGCAGCAGGGCGGCGGCATCGGGCATGACTTCTCGACGATCCGTCCAAGGGGTGCGGCGGTGAAAGGCATCGGTGCAGATGCCTCCGGCCCGGTCAGCTTCATGGATGTCTGGGACGCAATGTGCAGGACCATCATGTCCGCTGGCGCGCGCCGGGGCGCCATGATGGGAACCATGCGCTGCGACCACCCTGACATCGAGGCCTTCATCTCAGCCAAGCAGCAGTCGCACAGGCTGCGCAACTTCAATCTGTCAGTTCTGGTGACGGATGCTTTCATGGCGGCCGTCAAGGCGAACGGGGACTGGCCGCTGGTCTTCGAAGGCCGGACCTCTCGCGTGGTGAAAGCGGCCCAGCTTTGGGACCAGATCATGCAATCGACCTATGGTTTCGCGGAACCTGGGGTGATTTTCATCGACCGCATCAACGCGGAAAACAACTTGGCCTACTGTGAAACGATCCGGGCGACCAATCCCTGCGGCGAGCAGCCATTGCCGCCCTACGGCGCCTGTCTTCTGGGATCACTCAATCTCGCACGCTTCGTGCAGGATCCCTTCGGGCCTGAGGCAAGCGTCGATCAGGCGGCGCTCAGACGAACAACCGCCACCGCGGTCCGGTTTCTCGACAATGTGATCGATGTTTCCAACTATCCGCTGCCAGCCCAGCGCGAGGAAGCCCACAACAAGCGCCGCATAGGCCTCGGCATCACTGGCCTCGCGGATGCTCTGGCCATGTGCGGGCTGGTCTATGGCAGCCACGAGGCGGCTGAAGCCGCCAGCCAGTGGATGGCGAAGATCAGCGAGGCCGCCTACGAGGCCAGCGCGGGACTTGCCCTCGAACGCGGCGCGTTTCCACTCTTTGATGCCGCAAGATTCGGGACCACCGGCCAAGCGTCACGGCTGCGCCCCGGTTTGCGGCGCCTGATCGCCGATCACGGCATACGCAACGGACTGCTCACCTCGATTGCACCGACGGGAACGATATCTCTGCTGGCCGGGAACGTCTCAAGCGGCATCGAACCGATCTTCAGTATCCAGCAACAGCGCAGGGTTCTGCAGCGGGATGGTTCGCATCGCAGCGAAACAGTGACCGACTATGCAGCCTCGCTATACTGGCACCTGAAGGGGCCTGAGACGGCACTGCCGGCTGCTTTTGTCACAAGTGGCCAGCTCTCGCCTTCCGCGCATGTCACAATGCAGGCCGCACTACAACCTCATGTCGACAGCGCGATATCCAAGACGGTCAACATTCCGGAGGACTTTCCATTCGAGGCCTTCAAGACGGTTTATCGGGATGCCTATGATTCAGGGCTCAAGGGATGCACGACGTTCCGTCCCAACCGGACAACCGGATCGGTTCTTTCGGTTGCCGGGACACCGGAGGAGAGCATGGTACCTGCGAGCTCCGAGGTCCCGCGGGAACGCGCCGATGTCCTGCCCGGCATGACCTACAAGCTCAAATGGCCAGATACGGATCATGCAATCTACATCACCATCAACGATATCATCGAAGACGGTGTGCGGCGGCCATTCGAGATCTTCATCAACTCGAAGAACATGGAACATTACGCGTGGACAGTGGCGTTGACCCGCATGATCTCCGCGGTATTCCGCCGTGGTGGCAATGTGTCATTCGTGGTCGAGGAACTGAAGGCTGTTTTCGATCCGCGCGGGGGGCAGTGGCTCGGAGGCCGCTATGTGCCGAGTTTGCTCGCCGCAATCGGGGGCGTGATTGAGCGGCACATGATTGACACTGGTTTTCTGCGGGCCCTCGGCACCGAAGGGGCTAGCGGGAATGGCGGCGACGCCGCCACGGCCATCTGCCCGCGCTGCGGTAGCGGCGCGCTCAGCTTTCAGGAAGGGTGCAGTACATGCCTGTCCTGCGGCTACTCAAAGTGCAGTTGAAAACTCTTGACAGCAGCTCAGGATGTTCTATATTTGTTCTCATGCTGAACGGTCACGCCCTTTCATCCTCTCTGCCTGACGATATCCGTCTTAGTG
>DAISVW010000047.1:0-11336 GCA_036826695.1 Aestuariivirga sp. | reverse complement strand
GACGCCACCGATGCGTAGCGGGTATCGCTTGCCCTTGAAGAGCAGCCTACCCGTTCCGCCGCCAACACCAAAGATCAGGCCGGCGCTGGCTATACGAAACTCGATGCGCCCCGAACTTGCCATCACCGCCGAGGCATTGGAGGCGGTCGCCACAACGGGAGCGACCATCAGCGAAAGCATTGCTCTCACGAGTTGCCGGCGGGAGGCGTCGCCCGGTCTGGCACGGGTCGGCGCGGCAAGAAGATTCCCTATGGTCACTTGGTCTGTCCCCGATCTCAAAAAATTGAACTTTCAATTGAACAATGGCACAGGATCAGGAATGGAACAACACCCGGATCCGCCGCGACCGAACCATTAGGCGTGCCAAGAACCCAGGCTACCCGGCGAAACGGGCGCTGAGGCCGCCGTCCACCAGCCAGTTGGCGCCAGTGACGAAAGAGGCTTCGTCGGAGAGCAGGAACACCGCGCAGCTGGCGATTTCGGATGGCTGGCCCATGCGTCCCAACGGATGCACGTCGAGTGCCTTCTGGCGGAGGCTGGGGTCGTTCATGGCGAAGAACTCGCGCACCAGAGGGGTCTCGGTATAGCCAGGGGAGAGCGCATTGACCCGGATCTGGTGCGTGCCCATGTCGAGCGCCAGCGAGCGCGTCAGCCCCACGAGGCCGGATTTGGCCGCCGCATAGGGGAAGAAGCCGGGATAGGTCATCTCGGCATGAATCGAGGCGATGTTGACGATGCTGCCCCGCCGCATGGCGATCATGCCGGGCAACACCTGCCGGGCCACCAGCCAGGCCGCCTTGAGATCGACGCTGAACACATCCTCCCATTCAGCTTCCGTCATCGCCACCGGATCGGCATAGGAATTTCGTCCGGCGTTGTTCACAAGCCCGGTCACCGGCCCGAAGCGCAGCACGGCCTCGTCATGAACACGCGCGATGTCCGCCGCCGCGCAGACGCTGCCAGTGCCAAAATGGCAGCGGTCAGGCGCAAGCAGTGCTTGAACCAGGTCTTCGCCCGCCTGCCTCTCGATATCGATGAACGAGACTCGGGCGCCTTCGGCCAGTGCTTTCTGCACGATCGCAGCGCCAATGCCGCGGCTGCCGCCGGTCACCAGCACATGATGATCCTGAAGCCTTCCAGCCATCACCAATCGGCCACGCTGCCGTCGCGGTGATACCACTGCACCGGCTGGACCTCGACGAAGGGATACTTCCGCGCCGCCTCGAAGTCGATCTCGACGCCGATACCGGGGCTTTGCGAGGGCTCGACATGGCCGCCGATGATGGGCGTCACGCCCGAGACGATCTCGTCGCGCCAGGGAACATCGGCGCGCATCACCTCCTGGATCAGGAAGTTCGGCGTGGCGAAACCCAGATGGATGTTCACCATGGTGGCAATCGGCCCCAGCGGATTGTGCGGCGCCATCGACACCCCGAAGGTGTCGCACAGCGCCGCGATGCGCCTCACTTCGGTGAGGCCGCCGGCATGGCAGACATCGGGCTGCGCCACGGCGATCGCTTCCGCCCGCAGCAGATGCAGGAATTCATGCCGGTGCCCGAGACGCTCACCCGCCGCTATGGGCACAGGCGTCGCGCGTGCCACCCGCGCGGTTCCCTGCCAGTCTTCCGGCTGGCACGGTTCCTCGATGAAGAAGGGCCGGTAGGGCTCCAGCACCTTCGCATATTGGATCGCCATGGCCGCCGTGGTGCGCCCGTGCAGATCGACCATGATGTCCATGTCATCCCCGCCACCTTCGCGCGCCGCGGCCATCAGCTCATCCGCCTCCTTGAGCGCTGCGAGGCCGTCGAGCGGCGCAGTCTTGCCCACCGCCAGAATCTTCACCGCCGTGAAGCCGTCAGCCCGCGACTGTGCGGCCTTCTCGCGGAACGCCGCCGTCGCAGCAGAGTTGTAAACAGCTTGCGAGTTTCCGCCGCCAAGGTGGTCATACATGCGCAGCCGCTTACGGCACAGGCCGCCCAGCAGCTGCCAGAGCGGAATGCCAAGGTGCTTGGCCTTGATGTCATGCAGCGCCTGGTCAATGCCGGAGAGCGCCGACATGGTGACGATGCCGCCCTTGAAGAACGGATGGCGGAACATCACCTGCCAGAGATGCTCGATGTTGCGCGGATCCTCGCCGCGGATCAACTGCGCGAGATCGTCGATGGCGCCGGTCACCGCACGGGTCTGGAACTCGAGCGTCGCCTCGCCCAACCCATAGAGGCCAGGAACATCGGTCTCGACGCGCACGAAAATCCAGTTCCTGAGCTGGGCGTTGACGACGAAGCTCCGGACCGCCGTGATCTTCATGGTGCGAACGTCAGCGGCCGGTGATCGACTGGCGGCGGATGCGGCGCTCGATGATCGTCTGGAGAACCACCGAAAGGACGATGACAAGCCCGAAGCACAGCTGCGTGTAGAAGGCATTGATGCCCGCCGACACGATGCCCGCGTTGATGGCACCGATGATATAGGATGCGACGAAGGAACCGACGATCGAGCCGGTGCCGCCGAACACCGAGGTACCGCCCAGAAACACCGAAGCGATGGTGTTGAGCAGGAAGCCGTCGCCCAGCGTCGGCCAGAAATAGTATCCGTAGACCGAGGTCATGACGCCCGCCAGTACCGCGATCATGCCCACCAGGATGAAACAGCGGGTCTTGACCTGCACTGCGTCCACACCCATCAGCCGCGCGCTGGTCGGGTTGTCGCCCACCAGAAACACATGGGCGCCGAAGCGCGTGCGGTTGAGCAGCACCCACAGCGCGATGGCGACGCCGATCATCCACAGCGTCTGCACCGGAATGCCGAAAACGGGCTCGCGGAAAATTGCATGCAGCGCCGGGTATTGATCTGCCGTCAGCGGCACGCCGGTGCCGTTCATCAATACGAGCTCGAGTCCACGGAACAGAAACGAAGTTCCGATGGTGATCACCAGCGAGGGAATGTTGAGCCTGGCTACCAGCGTGCCGTTGACCCAGCCGCACATGGCGCCTGCTGCGAAGGCCGCCAGCAGCGCCAGCGGCCAGGGCGCACCCGCCTGGGCGAGCAGGCAGAAGGTGGCGGTGCCGAGCGCCATGATCGAGGGAAAGGAAAGATCGATCTCGCCGGTAATCACCACGAAGGTGAGCGCCAGGGCGATGATACCGAACTGCGGGGTCGTCTGCGCGAAGGCCTTGTAGATGTCGATGTTGGTGAACACCGCGGGCGCGGCCAGCACGAAGCCAAGCCACATGGCGAGGCCGACACCGATGATGCCCATCTGCGAACCATACCGCCGCAGCCAGGATGGCGGCGCTACGCGGTTGTCGGCGGGCCTGGCCTTTGCGGTGTCAGTCGGCATGATGTCCTCTCAGGTCAGCGAGCCGGTGCGGGCAACGTGGTAGAGCCGCGCGATCAGCTCGTCCATGGTGATCTGCGACTTGTCATAGACGCCGGCCACCTTGCCGCGGTCCAGCACGTAAAGCCTGTCAACCACGGGATAGACGTGGAAGATATTGTGATCGATGAATATCGCAGATTTGCCGGCCTTCTTGATGTTGCCGACGAAGTCGAGCGTCTTGCGGGTCTCGGTGAGCGACAGGCCCATGGTGGGTTCGTCGAGAATGACGAGTTCCGCGTCGAAGTAAAGGGCGCGGGTGATGGCGACGCCCTGCTTCTCGCCGCCGGACATGGTGGTCACCACATTGTCGGGGTGCACGGCGGCCGAGGTGAAGCCCATGTGCTCGCTCATCAGCCTCGCTGACTCGGCACGCATCCGCTCCACGTCGAGAAGTCCCCATTTGGTGCGCAGCTCGCGGCCCATGAACATGTTGCGCCAGATCGGCTGCTTCTCGCAAAGCGCGCGCTCCTGATAGACGGTCTCGATACCGAGCCCGCGGGCACGGGCCACCGACCAGTCGTCGATGCGTTTGCCCTTGAAGAAGATCTCGCCGCCGGCATCCGGGCGGTGGAAGCCCATCACCGTTTTGACCAGTGTGGACTTGCCGGCGCCGTTATCGCCCAGAAGGCCGACGATCTCGCCGGGATAGACCGCGAAGTCGATGCCCGAAAGCGAGCGCACTTCGCCGAACGTCTTCGAAACGTTGCGCAGTTCGATCACCGGAACGGTGCCGCCGCCGTTGCTTGCTTGCGCCATGCGTGACTGCCAGTCCTCAAATGAAGGGCGGCGGCCCCGGGTTGCGGAGCCGCCGCGCCAGCGTCAGCGGATTTCGACGGCAGCCAGCGGAGCCACAGCGTCGACATTGGTGGAGTCAACGACGGCGCCGGCGGTGTTGATGTCGAGCCCTGAGAAGCCGAACTTCTTGGTCAGGCAGATGTTGAGAATCGGGATGTAGCCCTGCAGGAACGGCTGCTGGTCAATGACCAGGTTCTGGAAGCCCTCCTTCACCGCCTGGGCGGTGTTGGGCGACATGTCGAAGCCCGCGAAATAGACCTGGCCCGGCTTCAGCGAGGCGGCCTTGGCATAGACGCCCACGTTGGAGGTGAGGCCGCCGTGATCGGTCACCACGATCTTGATTCCCGGGGTGGCGCCCATCACGCCCACGAAGGTCGCGGTGCCGGCATTGGGATCGGCGTTGGTGGCCGAGTCGATCTCCTGATAGATCACCTTGGCGCCCGCCTTCTCGAAGGCGTCGATCACGCCCACCGTGCGCTGGCCACGGTCGCCGCCCTGGCCCTTGAGGCCCCACACGAAGACGCTGTCGCCCTGCTGCAGGGTGGCGCGCTTGGCCGCCTCGCTCGCCAGTGCGAAGCCCGCAGCGTAGTTGGGCGCTCCGACATAGCCGAAGCCCTGGGCCGCGTATTTCTTCTGGCTATCGGGGAGCGAGGTATTGAGCGTGGTGAAGATGGTGCCCTGGGCGAAGGCCTGATCGACCACCGGGCCGGTTGCCGGTTCGCCGGCAAAGCCGTAGGTGGCGATGCCGTCAACCTTGGTGGCCACCGCCTGCTGGATCTGCTGCAGCATCTTGTTGGGGTCCCAGTCGGAGAAGTAATAGGTCACCTCCGGCCCGAGATCAGCTTCCGCCTGGCGGAAGCCATTATACACGTTGTTGGCGAAGACGCCGCCCTGCGGGCCGCCCGGGAAAGCCGCGATCTTGACGCCGGAACACCATTTCGCCTGCGGATCGGCCGAGGCCGCGCCCTGCGCGGCGATCAAAGCCAGAGCCGCGGTGGCCGCGGTGAGCGTTGCGCGTGATACAAGAAACTTCATTGATTCCTCCCTTTACGAAACGGTTGTTGGTTGGCTGCCGCCAGTCCGCGTGCTTGAACGCGATGACCGGAAGCTATGGGAATCGCCGTTGCGTGTAAAGGGACTCGCGCGTCAGCGGAAACGGCCCCAGGTCCCGCACCAGCAGATCTAGCGCCGCCAGCTCGGCGGCATCGGGTCGCAGCGCCGGGGCGCGGTCGACCGCCGTGAGCCCGGCGCGGGCCGCAAACAGGCGCTTGCCGTAGCAGATCAGATGTTCGATCGACCGCATGATGAAGGTGATGGCGGGCAGCGCCTTCTCGTGCGCCGCCTGGGCCTCCGCCCGCTGGCCCGCGTCATAGAGCTGCATTGCCCTGACGCCATAATCCACCGCATCGGGAGCCAGCAGGAAGCCGTCGCAGCCGTTGTCGAGGCAAGCGATCATGCCGAGCCCGCCGCGCCCGTTGAACACCCGGAAATCCGGACCGGCCATCTTCTTGAGCCGTGCCGCGTCTTCGGCCGAGGCCTCGGCCTTGATCACCTCGAAATTGGCATGCCGCCGGCGCAGCACCTCAATGTCATCATCCGAGAGGCCGCGGCCCAGATATTGCGGCGCATTCTGGATGGCGCAGGGCAGCGCCGTCTCGCCCATGACGCGGCTGAAAAAGGAGATGTACTCGTCAGCGGCATAGGAACCCGCTTGCGGCGGCTGCAAGACGAGCCATGTCGCGCCCGCTGCCTCGGCATGGCGGACCATCGCGACCTGCTCGGCCACCGACTGGCCATAAATGGTGAAGCCGAGCGGCAAGCGGCCGTTCACGTCTTCCGCCACCCAGTCCATCAGAAGGCAGCGTTCGGCGAAGCTCAGTTTCTGAACCTCGGTGGCAAGGCCCAGCGCGGCAATGCCAGCCACATCCGCCGCGATGCAGAGTTCGGCCTGCCGGCGCATGGCGGCGCGGTCGAGCGTCTCGTCCGGCCCGAAGAACGCATAGAGGCTCGCGTGAACGCCACGCTGCATGCCTGCCAGCCAGCCTCCGGCCAGCCCCTCGGCGGCCAGCACCTGGCGGATCGATGCGGCAGTCTTGTCCGCGATTTCCGCCAGTTCGCCCTCTGTCACGTTGTAGGGCGGCGCGATGATCACCACATCGCCATTGACGCCGTCGACATTGCCGCCCACCGGATAGCAGATGAGCCCGATGGCGCAGGCCTGCTGCCGCACCTTCATGAACAGCATGCGCTCGCCATCGCACGGGCGGCGGGTTTCGCGGGCGGCCACCAACTCGATGGCCGGGAAGAAGCCGCGGCCCCTGATGTCGCCCACCGCCTCGATGTCCTGTGTCGCCGCGCTGAGCAGGGCGTGAAGCCTGCCCTCCATCGCGTGCACGCGCTCGACCAGCCTGTCGCGCTCGACGATTTTCTGCACCGCCACGCCAGCCGCGCAGCACGCGGTGTGGCCGGTGAAGGTATGTCCGGTCATCGGCGCGCCATGCAGGCCATGAATCGCCTCGGCCACCTTGTCGTTGTAGATGGCGGCGCCGAGCGGCAGGTAGCCGGCCGCCAGTCCCTTGGCGACCGACATCACATCGGGCTCGACGCCGTCGCGCTCCAGCGCGCGCCAGGCGCCGGTGCGGCCCGCCCCGCACATCACCTCGTCAGAGATCATGATGACGCCATGGCGGTCGCAGATGTCGCGCACCCGCCTGGCATAACCAGGCGGGGCCGGCACGCAGCCGCCCGCTGCCCCCACCACCGGCTCGAAGATGAAGGCGCAGACATTCTCGGGCCCCAGCCTGAGGATTTCATGCTCGAGCTCCCTGGCGCAGGCCTCGCCCACGGTTTCCGCCGTGGCACCGGCCACCGGACGGTAGGCATTGACGGGAGACAGGCGCGACACTTCCAGCAGCGAGCCCTCGAAGGCGCGCTTCCTTTCGAGAAATCCCGAGACCGAAAGGGCGCCCAGCGTGTTGCCGTGCCAGGAGCGCTCGCGGGCGATGAAGCGGCGCCGGCTCATCTCGCCGCGCGCCGCGTGATATTGCAGCGCGAGCTTGAGGCAGGATTCGACGGCCTCCGACCCGCCCGTCACATAGACCATGTGCCTGAGCGTGCCGCCGCAGCGGCGGCGGATGATCTCCGTCAGCTCCTCCAGCGCATCGGAGGTGAAGTTATAGCGGTAGCCATGGGCGATGCGGTCAAGCTGATCCTTGATCGCCGCATTGACCTCGGGGTCGGAGTGGCCGATGCAATAGACAGCGGGGCCGCCGGACCCATCGATGTATTGCTTGCCGTCGGCGTCATAGACATAGCTGCCCTTCGCCCAGGCCACTTTCGGAAGGTCGCCGGTCGAATGAATATGCTTGGGAAGTGCGGCGGAGGACATGAGCTTTGCGCCTTGCGTTGTATCTGACAGAGAGACAAACTCTTAGCACCTGAAACGAAGCCTCGGCAAACCGGTGACCGGCTCCCCTGACCAGTCTTTCCATGGAACCTCCGCAACCGTGATCCGGGGGATGCGCGCCGCTGAGGCTGAGGCGGTGGCCGCCATGGTGCACGCCCTTGCCCGGGACATCGGGACGGGCGTTGTCCCGAAACTCACGGGGGAAAGGCTCGCTGCGGCCCAAGACCTGATCGACACCATAGTCGCCGAGGAGCAAGGCCGGCTGCTGGGCGCCTGTCTCGGGCTGATGACCTATTCAACCTGGCGCGGCGCGCGCGGCCTCTACGTGGTCGATCTCTTCGTCATGCCGGAAGCGCGCGGCAGGAACATCGGCGCGCGGCTGCTGCGCTATATGGGCCGCCGTTTTGCGGCCCGTGGAGCCCAGTTCATCAAGCTCGAAGTGGACGAAACAAACGGCGCTGCTGAGCGCTTCTACGCGAGGCTGGGTTTTGCGAAGAAGACGGAAGACAGGCTCCACATTCTGGAGCATGATCAATTCACCAGCTTCATTTCAAGCGGAGGAGAAACATGACCATCAAGCGCGTCGGGCTGATCGGGGTTGGCCTCATGGGCCACGGCATCGGCAAGAACATTCTGGAAAAAGGCTATCCGCTCACCGTCATGGCCCACCGCAACCGCGGCCCGGTCGATGACCTGTTGGCCAAGGGCGCCCATGAGCGCAACAACCCCCTCGCCGTGGCCCGCGAATCCGATCTCGTCATCCTCTGCGTCACCGGCACACCGCAGATCGAACAGCTGGTCTATGGCGAATACGGGCTTTTGGGCGCGGTGCGCGAAGGTCTGGTGATCGCCGATTGCAGCACGGCGGAACCTGAATCGACCGTGAGGATCGCCGCCGACGTGGCCGCCAAGGGCGGGCATTTCGTCGACACGCCGATGACCCGCACCCCGCGCGAGGCGGAGGCCGGCAAGCTCGGCCTGATGACCGGCGGCCCCGAGGCGGTGATCGCGGAGATCCGCCCGGTGCTCGACTGTTTCGCCGATACCATCGTGCATGCCGGGGCGGTGGGCTCCGCGCATCAGCTGAAGCTCATCAACAATTTCCTGTCGATCTGCCATGCCGCGGTGGCGGCTGAGGCGATCACCGTGGCGGCCAAGGCGGGTGTCGACATGCAGGCGCTGCGCGATATCGTGATGTCCGGCGGCGCCGCCTCGACGATGTTCGGAAGGCTCATCAACGTGCCGCTGGCCGATGACGACAGCCACGCCAAATTCGCGATCAGCAATGCGAGGAAGGATCTCCGCTATTACACCAACATGACGGAACGCCTGCCCGTCACCTCGTTCCTCGCCGAGACGGCGCACCAGATGACGGTGATGGCGGACAACATGGGTTATGGCGAACGCTTCCTGCCCCGGCTCATCGATGTGCTGATGACGGTCAATGGGATGAAGAAATAGCATGAGCGGTCTGTTCTCGCTCAAGGGCCGGGTGGCGTTGGTCACTGGGGCATCGCGCGGATTGGGTCTTGCCATGGCGAAGGCCCTGGCGGCACAAGGGGCCACCGTCGTGGTCAACGCCCGCAACGCCGCGGAGCTCGACGCCGCCGCCAGAACGATCGGCGCCGAGGCCATGACCTTCGATGTGACCGATGCGGCGGTGTCGCGCGCCGCGCTGGAAGATATCGCCCGGCGCCATGGCAGGCTCGACATCCTCATCAACAATGCCGGCATCCAGCACCGGCGTCCGCTGACCGAGTGGCAGGATGAGGATTTCGACCGGGTTATCGCCGTCAATCTCTCATCGTGCTTCCGGCTGTCACGCGACGCGGTGCGCCTGATGCTGCCCAACCGTTATGGACGCATCATCAATACGGGTTCGGTGGCCGCCATTCTCGGACGGCCGACCATCCATGCCTATGTGGCCGCGAAGGCCGGCCTCCACGGCCTGACGCGCTCGATGGCGGCGGAACTTGGCCGCCAGGGCATCACCGTCAATGCGCTGGCGCCCGGCTATTTCGCGACCGAGCTCAATACGGCGCTTCTCGAGGACAAGGCCTTCACCGCCTGGGTCGAGGCCCGCCCGCCCGCCGGGCGCTGGGCGAAGCCCGAAGAGCTCGGCGGCGCGGCGGTGTTCCTCGCCTCCGACGCGGCCGCCTATGTCAACGGCCATGTGCTGGCGGTGGATGGCGGGCTGTCAGTTTCGCTCTGAGCCAGGCGCCAGCCGGCGCTCGGATGCCGGGGTGACGCCGAAGGCTTCGCGGTAGGCGCGGCCGAAATGGCTGGCGCTCGAGAAGCCGCAGCCCAGCGCGATCTCGGAAATCGGCGCCGCCGACTGCCGCAGCAGGTCGCGGGCCCGCTCAAGCCTCAGCTTGCGGTAATGGCTGGCATAGCTCACCCCCAGCTTCTCCGAAAACAGCCGGTCGAGCTGGCGGGCGGAGCGGCCGATGCGCCTTGCCGTTTCGCCCCGCTTCAGGGCTTCGCCGGGGTGGCTGTCCATCAGGTCCAGCGCCTGGCTGAGGCGGGAGTCGTGAACGCCATAGCGCGCCGTCAGCGAGGCGCGCTGGGCGCTCTGGGCGGGGCGGATGTCGGTGTGCATGAACCAGTCGGAAACCTGGCGGGCAAGCGCCGGCCCATGCCGCTCGGCGATCAGCGCGTGCATCATGTCGAGAGGGGCGATGCCGCCGGCGCAGGTAAGCCGGTTGCGGTCGACGATGTAGATCGAGCGCGACAGCATGATGTTGGGATATGATTCGGAGACCGCGGGCGCATGTTCCCAGTGCGCGGTCATGTGGTAGCCGTCCATGATGCCGGCCCGCGCCAGAATCACCGGCCCGCCTGAAACCCCGCCGATCCGCATGCCGCGCCCGGCCAGCGCCTTGAGCCAGCCCAGCGTCGCCTTGTCGCGGAACGAGGCCGGCCGGCCGCCGGCGCAGACCAGCAGCAGATCAAGGTCCACGGGCGTACCCGCGGTCACCGTGCACGCAACCGTTGCGCCGCACGATGCGGCCACCTCGGCGGGCCCCGGCGAGATATGAACCCAGCGGTAAAGCTCTCTTCCCGTCAACAGGTTGGCGGCACGCAACGGCTCCACCGCCGCGGCATAGGACATCAGCGCGAAGCCGGGGATCAACAGGAAGCCAACGGTTTGCGGCTGTTCCGCCATGGCGCGTTTCTATCAGGATCTGGCTGATTTCTGCAAGACGAAAGCCGCCGCCGCTGCTAGGCATAATGTCTTGGAAAACGGAAACCGGGCATGCGTTATAACATCTTCTCGCTGATCAGGAATTCCTTCTCCGGCCACAGCCGGTGGCAGCCCGCCTGGCGGGAGCCGGAGCCCAAGGCTGAGTATGACATCGTCATCGTCGGCGGCGGCGGCCACGGGCTTTCGACCGCCTATTACCTCGCCAGGGAGCATGGCCTCACCAATGTGGCGGTGCTGGAAAAGGGCTGGCTCGGCTCCGGCAACATCGGCCGCAACACCACGATCATCCGCTCCAACTATCTGCTGCCCGGCAACAACCCGTTCTACGAATGGTCGATGAAGCTGTGGGAGAACCTCGAGCAGGATTTCAACTTCAACGCCATGGTGTCGCAGCGCGGCGTCCTCAACCTCTGCCACACGGATGCCCAGCGCGACGCCTTCGCGCGGCGCGGCAATGGCATGAGGATCGACGGCGTCGACGCAGAATTGCTCGTCGGCGAGGCGGTGCGCGAGATGTATCCGTTCTTCGACTATGACAACGCCCGCTTTCC
>DAISVW010000046.1:0-11638 GCA_036826695.1 Aestuariivirga sp. | reverse complement strand
GACCGCTTGCGGGGTGTTGCCGTTGGAGGGCGGCAGCTTGTTGAGCGGCGTCTCGGGGGCCAGTGTCGCTGTGAGGGCGATCACCTCGACGCGGCCCGCGAGCAGCGCGGCAGCGAGTTCCGTGACGGCGGTGGAAGACGTGGGCATGGCGGTTCCTCTTTCGTGTCTATCCGGGAAAACCTATTGGATTTTCCGCCGATTGCAAGCTGACGCGGGAGTCATCCGCCGGCCAGCTTGCGGCCGAGAAGATAGCCCGATCCCGCTCCGGTTCCGGCTCCCGGCCAGGTAGCGGCCCCGCACATGTACAGCCTGGCGAGCGGCATCTGGTAACGCGAATAGCCGGGAGCGGGTCGGAACATGAAGTTCTGATCCAGCTGGTGGCTGCCGGAGAGATTGTCGCCACCCACGAGGCAAGGATTTTCCGCCTCGAGATCGTCTGGCGAGAACACCGCGCGGCCCAGAATCTGCCCGCGAAGGCCAGGCGCATGGCTATCGATCAGATCAATGACCCGCTCGGCGTAGGCCTCCTTGATCGCCGCCCAGTCGTGTCCTGCGATGTGGCCCGCCGCATCGCCCTTCACATGCTTGGGCAGCACCCGCACCTGCACCCACAGGACATGTTTGCCGTCCGGAGCACGCGACGGGTCGATTGCCGTTGGCTGTCCGACGACAAGAACAGGTGACCCAGGCAACCACCCATCCATCGCTTCCTCATAGGCGCGGCTCATGTAGCCGAAGCCCGGCGCGATGTGGACATAGGCGAATTCGGCGAGCGCCGCGCCGGCGGTCCATTGCGGCAGGCGGGCGAGCGCCAGATGCAGCATCATGGTTCCGGGTCCCGGACGGAAGGCCCTGAGCCTGGCATCGGCCGCCTTGTTGCCTGAGCCGCCGGGCAGCAGGGATCCAAACAGCAGGCCCGGCGTCACATTGGCGATGACGGCGCGGCGCGCCGCGATGACGCGACCATCGGCAAGCCGGATGCCGCTGGCGCTGCCGGCACTTTGCATCACCTCTTCCACGGGCGCGTTGAGATGGATCTCGCCCCCCAGTTCCGCGAGATAACCTGTCATCGCCCGGATCATGGTGTCCGCGCCGCCCTGGCCGATCACCATGCCGAAGGCCTGATTGGCCATCGACTCCAGATAAGGAAACAGGGCGCCCCCTGCGATATCGGGCGGAAAGTCGAGGTGCATGCCCCAGGCGGCCAGTGTCGCCTTCACCCGCGCATCCTCGAAATGGGAGTCCGCCCACACGCGGGTCGAGGTGGCAAGAAACCGCAGCATGTCCAGCGTCCAGGCCGTGCCGTTCTGCCGCCACGCCTTCCAGATCACCCTGGCCGCCGCCAGGGATGGCATTTCACTGCCGAGCAGTCCGAAGATGTGCGGCGCATCCGCACCGAAACGGGCGAGCATGGCCCGCCAGGACGCCGTGTCATGTGGGTTGATGGCCGCGAGGCGCGCCGCCGTGACATCGGGCTCCCTGGAAACGCCGAACCAGCTGCCATCCGGAAACACCGAGGCGAAGCAATGCGCGGCGGGCGCGAAGGCCAGGCCGTGCCGGGCCAGGGCCGGGCCATGCTCGCGCAAGAAGGGCGAACCGGCGAACATGCTGAGGTTCATCGCTGCAACGTCGTGGCGGAAACCCGGCAAGGTGAGTTCGCGCGTCTTGACGGCTCCCCCAGGCTCGCCCTTTGCCTCGAACACGCCGACTTTCCAGCCGTGCCTGGCCAGGTGAATGGCGGCTGCCAGCCCATTGTGGCCCGCGCCGATCACCACCGCATCGTAGGAAACATCCGCTGCCATTGAACTGCCCCGCGCGACGCTCCCGTGTCAGCGGATCATGTAGACCTTGCGTACGGTCTCATGCACCCGGCAGGTGCCCCTCCAGTCTTGCGGGAAGAACGCCACCGTATCAGGTACAATCTCGATCACTTCGCCGGACTCATGCGTATAGGTGCAGCGCCCGAGCAGGAAGTGGCAGAATTCATCGCGCGTCACATGGCAGGCCCAGTAGCCCGGCGTGCAGATCCAGATGCCGGTTTCGCTCTCGCCGTTCGGGCCCTTGTGGAGTACGACGCCGCTGGTGTGCGAGGCGCCCTCGATCATGGTTGGGATCACGCCCCAATCCTTGAACGGGCCGGCATAGCTGGCGGGGTTGGAGAGGTGCGGAGCGGAAGATTGCAGCACGAGGGTCATGACCTAACTCAGCATATAGACGTTGCGCATGGTTTCGTGGACGGTGCAGGTGCCTTTCCAGCCGGCCGGGAACAGCACCAGCGTGCCCGGCGAGATGTCGATCCGCTCGCCTGACTCATGCACATAAGTGGCGCGGCCCGAGACGAAATGGCAGACCTCGTCGCGCGGAATGGCCAGCGGCCAGGTGCCCGGCGAGCATTGCCAGAGGCCAACCTCCGGCTGGCCACCCGGCCCCTTATGGAGCAGGATGCCGTCGCTTTTTGAATGACCGGCGATCGGGTCCGGCTGGTGGCCCCAGTCGCGGAGCGGCCCGGCATAGCCGGCCGGGTCGTTGAGATGCGGGGCGGAGGAGTCGAGCCTGGTTGGCATCAGCCAAGCTTCCGGCGGGTGAGCGCGTCGATGACCTTCGCGGCCTTGGTGGGCCCATGATGGGCCTTCATCTTGCGCGAGGTCTTCTTCAGCCGGGCCTTCATCTTCTTGTCGGTCAGCATGGCCATGATCTTCGCCTGCATCTCCTCGTCCGACCATTTGTAGCGGTCGAGCTTGAAGCCATGGCCCGTCTCCTCGACGCGGGTGGCGTTGTCGTGGCCGTCCCACACATAGGGCATGATGATGGCGGGCTTGCCGAAATAGAGGCATTCGGTGAAGGAGTTGTTGCCGCCGTGGTGAATGACGGCATCGACCTGCGGGATCACCGAAGGCTGCGGAAACCAGCTGTCGATGATGACGTTGGGCGGCACATCCGCATACTGGTCCTTGTAGTCGCCGACATTGACCAGCGCGCGCACCGGCATCTTGCCCAGGGCGGCGATCAGCCGCTTCAGCAGATCGACATCGCCCGCGCCAAGCGAACCGAAGCTTACATAGAGAAGCGGCTTGTCGTTGTTCGCCCTGAAGCGCGGCACGTCATAGGGTTTTTCACGGCGGACGCAGCCTTCAAGGTACTGGAACTGGCGGGCGGGCAGCTTGTGCCGGCGCCTGAACTTCACGGCGCTCGGATAGAGCAGGATATTCATATGCGGGCTTGCCTCGAAGAACTGGCCGAGCGGATACTTGCGTTCGCCCACCGAGGCGAGGAAGCGGTTGAAGTCCTCGTGGATCGGCTTGATCACCTCGCGGAAGCGCTTGCGGTAGGCGGCCTGGGCCTTCCTGTCCCTGGCGCCGGCGCCGGAAAGATGCGGCGGAATGTCGGGGTCCTCGATCTCGTTCTCCGAGCAGGAGATGATGCGGACCCACGGCTTCCTGTTCTTCTTCGCGTAGCGCTTGATGGCCGGAAACAGGATGACGTTGTCGACGCAGATCACGTCGGGCTTCACCTTGTCGAGTACGCCGGGCAGGTCCTTCTCGGCCCATTTGGCCGTCTCGACGATCATGCTCCAGCAGTCCTTCACATAATTGTCGATCTGCTCGTAGGGCGTCTTGCGGAAGTTGGGGATGTGGCCGTTGATGAAATCGACCCAGAACTTGGCCATCTGCTCCGGCGGCAGGGGTTCCGAGAGGTTCACCGCATGGGCCTCGAAGCCATAGCCCTTGTAGACGTCGAGAAACCCGGGATCGGAGAGGAATACCACCTTGTACCCCAGTTTCTCCAGCGCCTGGCCGATCCCAACGGAATTGAGCGCCGGGCCGAAGGCGGCCTCCGGGAACAGCGCGATCACCTTCTTTGGCTTGGTTCGCGCTACCGTCTTGCGCCGTGCTGATGCCTTCTTCGCTGCCATCGTGATCCTCCCTTCTTGTGGCCTCATATCAGCGCTTTCATGCTGCCGGAACAAGACCCTTGTTGAGCCGCTGGGCGGCCAGGATCATCACGAAGCTTGCCAGCATGACGAGGCTGGCCATGGCGTTGATCTCGGGCGTGACGCCGAAGCGGATCATCGCATAGATCTGCATCGGCAGCGTGGTGGATGACTGGCCGGCGCCAGCGGTGAAATAGGCGATGATGAATTCGTCGATCGACAGCGTGAAGGCCAGCAGCCCCGCGGCGAGCACCGCCGGGCCGATGAGCGGCAGGGTGATGCGCCGGAATGTGGTGGCGGCGCCGGCACCCAGGTCGCGCGAGGCTTCATTCAGCGACCAGTCATAGGACTTGAGCCTCGCCCGCACCACGGCGCAGACAAAGGCCAGGTTGAACACCACATGCGCGATGACGATCGAGTGCAGGCCGAGCGTGAACTTGACCAGCGTGAAGAAGGACAGGAGGGCGATGGCCAGCACGATATCCGGAACGATCATCGGGGCGAACAACAGGGCCTCGCGGCCGGCGGAAGGCCTTGCGCGCTCGACGCCCAGTGCCAGCAGGGTGCCGAGCACGGTGGCGATCGCGGTTGACCAGAAGGCGACGACAAGCGAATTCCATGCTGCCGCGGCGATCTTCGGATTGGCAAACAACGCGCCATACCATTCCAGCGAAAACCCGCCCCATGAGGTTGGCAGGCCCGAGCGGTTGAAGGACAGCACCATGAGGATGGCGATGGGCAGATAGAGAAAGCCATAGATGGCGGCGAGCCAGGCGTTAAGTGCGCGCATGCTCGCCTCTGGCGTGGCGGGAGAGGATGGCCTGTGCGAACAACAGCACCATCATGATTGCGATGAGCAGGGCCGAGAGCGCGGCGCCGAACGGCCAGTCCCGCGCCGAAAGGAACTGGTCGTAGATCAGGTTTCCGGCCATCTGGAACTTGCCGCCGCCCAGCAGATCGGGCGTCACGAAATTGCCGATGGACAGCACGAAGACGAACACAGCGCCAGCGGCGATACCCGGCGCGGTGAGCGGCAGGGTGATGCGCAGAAAGGTCTGCGCCGGCCCGGCGCCCAGATCGCGCGATGCTTCGGCATAGCTGGGGTCGAGCCGCTGCAGCGCCGAATAGACGGCGAGAATGACGAAGGGCGTGTAGCTGTAGACAAGTCCCAGCACGACGGCGGGCTTGTTGTAGAGCAGCGGCAAGGGCTCGTTGCTGACGCCGGTCGCCAGCAGGGCCGAATTGATGAGGCCCGCCGGATTGAGCAGCACGATCCAGGCATAGGTCCGGATCAGGTAGTTGGTCCAGAACGGCAGGATGGCGAGGAACAGGAGCGCTGTCTGCCGGGATGGCGGTGCCTTGGCGATGGCATAGGCGGCGGGATAGCCGATGACCAGCGCAATCAGCGTGGCCACGCCCGCCACCACGGCGCTGTCGAAAAAGATCGTCAGATAGAGCGGATCGAACACCCGCCGGATGTTCTCGAGGGTAGGCGCCGCCCAGTCGATGCCGCCATAGACGCCGCGCTCGAAGAACATGAGCACGAGGACGAGAATACAGGGAACCACCATGAGCAGCCCGAGCCACAGAAGCCCGGGCGCCATGAGAAGCCAGGACGAGATGCGCGGCGTCATCGCAGCGGAAGTCCTCTCCCGCCGGGGGCGGGAGAGGTGCGTTGCCGCATCACTTGGCGGCCATGATCTCGGAGACGGTCTTCGAGAAGGCCTTCATGCCGCTGCCCAGGTCGCGCAGCTGCTCGAACTTCAGGAGTTCGGCCGGCGGGATCGCCATATTCGGGTACTGGGTGAACATGGCCTTGTCGACGGCTTCCATGCCGGCCTTGTTCGGCGTCTTGTACATGATGTTCTCGACCACCCATTTGCCGTTGTCGGCATTGAGAACGAAATCGATGAACTTGTGTGCGGCGTCCGGGTTCTTGGAGGCCTTGGTGACGACGATGGCATCGACCCACAGGTCAGAGCCTTCCTTGGGGATCACATATTTGATCTCCGGTTTCTCGGCGATGCCATAGTTGCACCAGCCGTCCCAGGCTTCCACCATCAAAGCCTCGCCGGACACGAGCTTGGAATAGAACGTCGTGTCGTCATAGGCCAGCAGCTGGCGCTTGGTTTCGATCAGCTGGTCGCGCACCTTGTCGAGCGAGGCCTGGTCGGTGGTGTTGACCGACATGCCATTCGCGAGAAAGGCCGGCGCCATCAGCCAGCGGTCGGTCGAGAGCATGGTGATCTTGCCCTTGAGATCGTCGGCGGGTTTCAGCAGGTCGTTCCAGCTCTGCGGCTCGGCTTTGACAAGGTCTGAACGGTAGCACAGGCCGGTGGTTCCCCATGTGTAGGGCACGGAGAACACATTGCCCGGATCGTGCTTGAGCTGGGACGCCTCGGGATAGAGATTGGCCAGATTGGGGATTTTTGCGTGATCGATGGGCGCTGCTAGGCCAAGGTTGTTGAGCGCCTCGGCGAAAGGCGACGAGACGAAGAGCACGTCATAGCCCTCGCCGCCGGAGGCGGTGACCTTGCCCATGATTTCTTCATTGGTCGCGTGAACAGAGATTTCGAGATCGATTCCGGTAGCGGCCTTGAACTTCTCCGCCATGTCTTTCGGCATGTAACCGTCCCAATTGGAGATCACCAGCTTCTCCGCCATTGCGGCGGATGAAGCGGAGACCGTCAGGACGGCGGCGAAAGCCCAGGCCAATGCGTTGCGATGTTTCATGTGTTTCCTCCGGGTTATTGTTGTTGGAATTGGCGTTGAGCCTAGCGGAAACCGGGCCGCCGGTCGAGGGCCGGGCGGCCGCGAGTTGGCCGTTGCGGGAGTCGGCGGCGCCATATAGACCATGCCGCGGGGACATGTTGGCGGCTGGAAGGCAGATGCCGGAAATCGGAATTGGCCTGGTTGGCGGAGGCTACATGGGCAAGGCCCATGCGGTGGCGCTGTCGGCCGTCGGCGCGGTATTCGGCACCACCCTGCGGCCGCGCCTCGAGCTGATCGCTGCCAGCAGCGCCGCGTCCGCCGAACGCTACCGGCAGGCCTACGGGGTCCATCGTTCCGCCGCCAACTGGCAGGCGCTGGTCGCCGACCCGCATGTCGATGCGGTGGTGATCGCCAGCCCCCAGGAAACCCACCGCGCCATCGCCGAGGCGGCTTTTGCCAATGGCAAGCATGTGTTCTGCGAAAAGCCGCTCGGGGCGTCACTCGCTGATGCCGAGGCCATGACACGGGCGGCGGAGGCCTCCGGGCTTGTTCACATGGTGGGGTTCAACTACGTCCGCACCCCGGCAACCCAGTTCGCCCGCAAGCTGATTTCCGAGGGGGCCATCGGCAGGGTGACGTGGTTTCGCGGCGAGCACACGGAAGATTTTCTCGCCGACCCCGCGCTCTCCGCCAGCTGGCGCACCCGTGGCATGGCCAATGGCGTGCTGGGCGATCTCTCACCGCATATGATCAATTGTGCGCTGGCGCTGATGGGCCCTGTCGCATCGCTCTCCGCCATGGTGGAAACGGTGCATGCCAGGAGGAATGGCCCTTCCGGCCCCGAGGCGGTGACCAACGACGATCATACCCAACTGATGTGCCGCTTTGCGAATGGCGCCATGGGGCACCTGTATTTCAGCCGCATCGCGACGGGCCGCAAGATGGGCTACGCCTATGAGGTTCACGGGACGGCGGGCGCCATCCGTTTTGACCAGGAAGACCAGAATGCGCTTTGGCTTTACCGCGCCGAAGGGCCGGAGGCCGAGCGCGGTTTCCGCAAGATCCTGACCGGCCCCGCCCACCCGGACTATCTCGCCTTTTGTCAGGGACCGGGCCATGGCACCGGTTATCAGGATCAGATCATCATCGAAGCCAAGGATTTCCTCGCGGCCATTGCAGCGGGCCGCCCTTCGTGGCCCAGTTTCCACGATGGGCTCGCGGTGTGGCGAATTGCCGATGCCGCCGGGCGTTCTGCTGCCGATGGCCGCTGGGTCACAGTCGATAACTGATCGAATGGGGAACGTGCATCATGACCAAGCTGAACTGGGGGCTGATCGGCGGCGGCGAGGGAAGCCAGATTGGCCCGGCGCACCGGCTGAGCGCGGCGGTGGACGGCGTATTCGCCTTCGTGGCCGGCTCACTCGATCACCGCCCGGCGGAGGGCCGGGCCTATGGCCACAAGCTTGGGCTGGCCCCGGACCGCAGCTACGGCGACTGGCGGGAGATGCTGGCAGGCGAATCTGCGCGCCCGGACCGGGTTGATCTGGTCACGGTGGCGACGCCCAATTCCACCCATTTCGAAATCACCCGCGCCTTTCTCAAGGCCGGCTTCCACGTGCTCTGCGAAAAGCCGATGACGGTGACGGTGGCCGAGGCCGAGGAGATCGTTGGACTTGCCCGCGAGACCGGCAGGATCTGCGCGGTCAACTACGGATACACGGGCTATGCGCTGGTGCGCCACATGCGGGCCATGGTGGCGCGCGGCGATCTTGGCCGGGTGCGGCTGGTGGTGGCGGAGTTCGCGCATGGCCACCATGCCGATGCCGCCAATGCCGACAATCCGCGGGTGCGCTGGCGCTACGACCCGGCGCAGGCCGGCATCTCGGCGCAGTTTGCAGATTGCGGCATCCACGCCATGCACATGGCGAGCTATGTGACAGGGCAGGAGGTGGAGCGGCTGTCGGCGGATACCGTTTCCCTCATCGCCTCGCGCCAGCTCGAGGACGCCGCGATGGTGAATTTCCGCATGTCGGGGGGAGTCGTGGGACGGCTGTGGACGTCCTCGGTCGCCATCGGACGCCAGCACGGGCTCACCATCCAGGTATTCGGCGAGAAAGGCGGGCTGCGCTGGGCGCAGGAGCAGCCCAACCAGCTTTTCTGGATGCCGCTGGGCCAGCGCCTGCAGGTGATCGAGCGCGGCGAAGGCAACCTCTCGCCCGAGGCGGACCGCGCCAGTCACGTCACGGTGGGCCATGCCGAGGGCATGCCGATGGCTTTCGCCAACATCTACCGCGACCTGGCGAGCGCCATCCGGTCCCGCGCTGCGGGCCACGCACCCGATCCGGTAGCCGATCAGTACCCCAAGGCGGAGGACGGGCTTCGCTCGATGGCCGCCATTGCCGCGGTGGTCGAGTCGGGCAAGGCCATGGGCAAATGGGTGGACGCCCGCCCGCCGATGTTCCGCTGACGGCTCAGCGCTCGCTCGCGTAATAGAAGGCGATCGCCTGCGAGCGGTTCTTCAAATTGAGCTTGTCGTAGAGGTTCCGCAGGTGGAACTTCACGGTATTGATGGAAATGTTGAGCTCGGCGGCAAGCTCGGTGTTGGTGCGGCCCTTGGCCAGCGCCGCCAGCATCGCCTTCTCGCGCTCGGTCAGCGTCTCGCGCGGATCGCGCTTCAGGCTCCGCACGTCCATATAGGGAAACACCATCCGCCCCGTTGAGACCGACAGCGCGATCTCCAGCAGCTGCTGTTCGGGGGCATCGCGGGTGCAGAACGCCGCCGCCCCCGCCGCCATGGCGCGGCGCGGCACATCCGGGTCGCCATCCGAGGCGAAGACGATGATGCGCGGCGCGTTCGGACGGTCGCGCAGGATGCCGAGCAGGCGCTCGGCGCCAAGCTGCGGAATCCCCCAGTCGACGATGCCGATGTCGACCGGCACTCTCAAGCAGCTTTCGAGAAAGCCTTCCGCCGTCTTCGAGGTGGCCACCAGACTGAAGCGCGGATCGCGCTCGAACAGGTCCGACAAGGCCTGGAGCATGATCGTGTTGGGATCAGCAATGATGATGCTGCGGGAACCCGGCATGATCCTATCCTATTGGGTGGGAATTAGGCTGACTAGCGTCATTTACTGTTTGTATGGATAGGCGAAACACCACCCATTTAGACGCCATAAGGCTGGTTTTTCGAGTGTTTTCAGATACGGGCGGTCTGGCCATAACGGCATCATGCAGTCCGGGACAGTCCGGACGCGACAACACAATGGGAGACCGCCAATGCCGGGTACAAGGGGTTTATTCATTCCGGGACCGACCAACGTTCCGCAGGCGGTGCGCCTGGCCATGGACATCGCCATGGAAGACCAGCGCGCCCCGGACCTGCCGTCCTTCACGCTGCCGCTGTTCGAGGATGTGAAGAAGGTGTTCAAGACGCGGAGCGGCCAGGTGTTCCTGTTCCCGGCTTCCGGCACCGGCGGCTGGGAAGCCGCGATGACCAACACGCTGTCGCCGGGCGATAAGGTGTTGATCGCCCGCTTCGGCCAGTTCTCGCTCCTGTGGGCCGACATGTGCCAGCGCATGGGTCTCGAGGTGGACGTCGTTGACGTGCCGTGGGGCGAGGGCGTGCCGGTCGAGATTTTCGCCGACAAGCTGAAGGCTGACACGGGCCACAGCTACAAGGCGGTGCTCGTCACCCACAATGAAACCGCAACCGGCGTGACCAGCGACGTCGCCGCCGTGCGCCGCGCCATGGACCACGCCAATCACCCTGCGCTGTTGTTCGTCGATGCCGTGAGCTCGCTCGCCTCGCTCGATTTCCGCATGGACGAGTGGGGCGTCGACATCTGCGTGTCGGGTTCGCAGAAAGGCTTCATGATGCCGGCCGGTCTCGCCATCCTCTGCGTGTCGGAGAAGGCGCTGGCGGCGCGCAAGCAGGCAGGCTCGCTCCGCTGCTACTTCGATTTCGAGGACATGATGCGTACCAACAAGGACGGCTTCTTCCCCTACACGCCGCCGCTCCACATGCTGCGCGCGCTGCGGGCGGCCACGGATCTGCTGCTCGCCGAAGGCCTGGACAACGTGTTCGCCCGCCATTACCGGCTGGCCGAAGGCGTGCGCCGTGCGGTCTCCGCCTGGGGCCTCAAGCTCTGCGCGCGCGATCCCAAATGGCATTCCGATACGGTGAGCGCCATCCTGCTGCCCGAGGGCTATGACAGCGCGGCGCTCGTCCGCCATGCCTACACCCGCTACAACCTGTCGCTCGGCATGGGTCTCAACAAGGTGGCTGGCAAGGTCTTCCGCATCGGCCATCTGGGCGATCTCAACGAGATCATGTGCCTCACCGCAGTGGCCGGCTCCGAAATGACGATGCGCGACCTGGGCGTTCCGGTGGAAGCCGGTTCGGGCGTTGCCGCGGCGATGGAATACTACCGTGCGCAGGGCGCGGCCGCCGCGCTCAAGAACGCAGCCTGAGGAGCAGAAACATGGATATTCACGAGTACCAGGCCAAGGAAATCCTCAGCCGCTTCGGCGTGCCGGTTCCGAAGGGCGCGCTCGCCTACAGCCCCGAGCAGGCGGCCTACCGGGCCCGAGAGATCGGCGGCAAGCTGTGGGTGGTGAAAGCCCAGGTGCACACCGGCGGCCGCGGCAAGGCTGGCGGCGTCAAGCTGTGCCGCAGCGAAGACGAAGTGATGGAGGCCGCCGACGATCTTCTGGGCAAGAAACTGGTGACGCACCAGTCCGGCCCGCAGGGCAAGATCGTCTATCGGCTCTATGTCGAGGGCGGGGTCGCCATCGCCAAGGAGCTCTATCTGGGCTTCGTGCTCGACCGCAAGTCGGAGCGCGTGATGGTCGTCGCATCCTCCGAGGGCGGCATGGAGATCGAGGAGATCGCCGCCGAGAAGCCGGAATCGATCGTCAAGGTGAGCGTCGAGCCGGCGGTCGGCATGCAGGCCTGCCGGGCCCGCGAAGTCGCCGTCGCGCTGGGTCTCAAGCCCTCGC
>DAISVW010000045.1:0-11651 GCA_036826695.1 Aestuariivirga sp. | reverse complement strand
GGTTGGCAAGGCCGCGCAGGAGGTGATCGACGGCAAACTCGACGACCACTTCCCCCTGGTCGTCTGGCAGACGGGCTCCGGCACCCAGTCCAACATGAACGCCAATGAGGTGATCTCCAACCGTGCCATCGAGATGATGGGCGGCGTCATGGGCTCAAAGAAGCCCGTGCACCCCAACGACCACGTCAACATGAGCCAGTCGTCCAACGACACCTACCCCACCGCCATGCACATCGCCTGCGCGGAAGAGGTATATCACCGGCTGCTGCCCGCCCTCCGCCACCTGCACAAGGCGCTGGACCACAAGGCCCGGCAATGGGCGCAGATCATCAAGATCGGCCGCACCCACACGCAGGACGCAACGCCGCTCACCCTGGGCCAGGAGTTCTCCGGCTATGCGATGCAGGTCGCCAACGGCATCAGGCGCATCGAGATGACCATGCCGATGCTGATGGAACTCGCCCAGGGCGGCACCGCGGTGGGCACCGGCCTCAACGCGCCGGTGGGCTTCGCCGAACTGGTGGCGGACAGGATCGCCGCCATCACCGGCATGCCCTTCACCTCAGCGCCCAACAAGTTCGAGGCGCTCGCCGCCCATGACGCCATGGTGATGACCCATGGCGCCATCAACACCGCCGCCGTATCGCTGTTCAAGATCGCCAATGACATCCGCCTGCTGGGTTCCGGCCCGCGCTCCGGCCTCGGCGAACTGTCGCTTCCCGAGAACGAACCCGGCTCCTCGATCATGCCGGGCAAGGTCAACCCCACGCAGTGCGAGGCGCTCACCATGGTCTGCGTGCAGGTGTTCGGCAACCAGGCGTCGATCAGCTTCGCGGGCTCGCAGGGCCATTTCGAACTCAACGTCTACAATCCGGTGATGGCCTATAATTTCCTGCAATCGGCGCGGCTTCTGGGCGATGCCGCGGTGAGCTTCACCGACAATTGTGTCACCGGCATCGTGGCGCGCGAGGACAACATCCGGCAGGCGCTGGAGCGCTCGCTGATGCTGGTGACGGCGCTCGCCCCCAAATACGGCTATGACCGCGCCGCCAAGATCGCCAAGACCGCCCACAAGAACGGCACCACGCTGCGCGAAGAAGCCGTGAAGGACGGCATTCCGGGCGATGATTTCGACCGCATCGTCAGGCCCGAAGACATGATCGGGCCGCGGTAGAAGACGATGGGCGACATCGTCAGCCTGAAGCTCCACCGCAAGCGCCAGGCCCGCGCCAAACAGCACCGTGCCGCCGCCCAGAACCGTGCGCAGCACGGCCTCAGCTAGACCGAGAAGCAGCTGGCGGACGCGCGAAACGCCAAGGCGGAAAGAGATCTCGACGCGCGAAAGCGCGAAGACTGATGAAGCGAGAGCTGAAGCGCTCGCTCAGTATCGCCGGCCACCGTACGTCGCTGTCGCTGGAGACGGAGTTCTGGGACGCGCTGCAGGCAGCCGCCGCCAGGCGCGGCATACCGTTGGCGAAGCTGGTCAGCGAGATCGACTCGACGCGGGGCGCGCGTAATCTCTCAAGCGCCGTGAGGGTCTGGCTGCTTGCCGAGGCCGGGCGGCTGTAGGCAGGCTCCTCGAAACACAACTTGCCATGGCTTGTCCATGGCATCCTCTGTCTTTGCGGCATCCAAAGAGGACCCCCCGGATCAAGTCCGGGGGTGACGAGAGGGAGGGACAGGCCTCCATCAAACTTAGCTACTGCGACGGCGGCGATCCGGGCTCCGGCGAGATGATCACCGGCGCGGTCTTCGGCTTCACCAGGATCACCGGACCTTCCGCCGCAGGCTTCTTCTGCGGCACGGGCGCGGCTGGCTTCGCCGCTGCCGCGCTCTGCGCCAGCCGCCGCCAGGTCCGGAGTTCCCGTTGGCGCTGGCGCATCTCGGTCTTGTTGATCTCGGCGTTGGCGGCCCGCTCGGCTTCGATCTGGCGGCGCAGGCGGTCAGCTTCCATCGCCTGCAATTCGCCATGCACGCGCAACTCGCGCCGCCTCAGCAGCAATTCGTCACGCTGCGCGTAGTAGGCCTGGAGCCGGGCCTCATCCTCCCGGCGCTGAACTTCCTCGAGAGCGGCGAGCCGCGCCTGCTCCTGCTGCAAGCGCTCGAGCTCGACAATTCCTTCCTGCATGATCGTCACGCCAAGCTTGGTGGCAAGTTCGCTGTTGTTCTCGGAGCGCGCCAAAGCGCCCGGCGGCCCGGCATAGGCGATGCTCATCGGCGGAAGCCCCTCACGTGCCCTGAAAACGAGGCCGATGTCGATGTCGATCTCGCCCTGCACGAGATCGGCAAGCGTGCGCACTGTCACCTCCGCCTGGCCATCGCGGTGCTCGAGCGGCGCGAACTGCGCCTCGCCGTCCTTCAGCGTGATCGCCCCCGACGCCTCGCCGATGCCGAGGCCCGGCCCGCCGCGCAGGGCGTCAAAGGCGGCCGTCATGCCGGCGGCATCCTTTGCCTCCGCCAGCGCCGCCGTGAATGCCTCGGGAGTCACCCCGCGAAGCCGGAACCCCGAGAAACCATATCTCCCCTCTCCGGCGGCAGCGGCCAGCGCCGCGGCAGGGCTGCGGCCGGTGCCGGCCATGCGCAACTCGATCTGGCCCAGGCCCTCGGCCACCGGCGCATCATTCACCAGCTTCAGTTCCCTGGCCAGATCGACGGGCAGGCGCACCGAAGCTTCCAGCCTGCGGCTCGCCTCCTGGCCCGCCGAGCGGATATCAACCACCGCGTCCTGGCCCCCGGCGTCCTTGCCACGCATCACCAGTTGGACACCATCCGCACCGGCGTCGAGCCCGATCTCGGCATTGCGCAGAACGAGATTGGGATAGACCTCGAGGAGCGAGGGCGTCAGCCACAGCCGACCGGTCAGGCCGGCAGGCAGGCCGCTCGCGAAGCCGGTTTCCAGACTGGCGTCCGGCCCTGCCCATTCAAGAAAGGCGGCGGCCACAAGATCAACCAGACGCGCCGGACCGCTGGTGAACCGGCCGTCCATGACGCGCGCGGGAGAAAGGCTCAGCGTGCCCGCGAAACTTTCGGAACCCAACCGGCCAGCGATGTCGGTCATCGCCCATCCGCCATCGCGCCAGGCGACAGGCGTATCGGCCACCAGCACACTCGCCTCGGCAAGCGCCGCCGGAAGCCCTATCGCGGTGGCCAGGGGCCGCGCATCGGTGGCGCGCAGCGCCAGCTTGCCGTCGATCCCATAGCCTGGGGCGGCAGGGCTGAACCTGCCATCGTAGTCGAGCCGTCCACCCAGCGCCTGCACCATGGCGCCAGCCGTGAAGCCATCGGCCATGGTGCCCTCGGCTGACAGCGCGAGGCTCGATGGAAGATTGTCGCTCTCCGCCAACCGCTGGCCGAACAGCGCCAGAACAGGTGCTGAACGCGGCGCGTCGAGCCTGATCTCGCCGGTCAGCCTGCGGTCGGCCGCCGCCCGTCCACTGCCAGCGACGGTAAGTTCACCCGCCGTGCCGGCGATCTTCAACGCCACGTCGGAGCCCTGCGCGGCGGGCGTAACGCCAAGGTCGGCACGGAGATCCGTCCTGCCGAGGCCCACTGCCCACGGAGGCAGCGTTTCGCCCGGAGCGAGGCCCAGAAGCCTGATCAGCCCCGTCGGATCCTCCGCCTTCACATCAAGCGTCAGGGAGCCATCGGGTCCTTTTCCATTCTCGAGAATGAGGCCCGAAGCCTCGAGGCTCGCGCCACCGACCGCGCCGATGCGCAGCGCGCGGAGGTCGAGTCCGTTCGATCCCGATTGCAGGTCAAGCTCGACACCGCTCGCCGGCACCGCGTGCAGGAGTATTTCGGCGGCCTTCACCTTGAGGCGCAGGTCGGGCGTGCCGGCATGTGGCAGCATCAGTTCCATGAGCGCACCGGCGCCCTGTTGCGCCACCGCCGAAAAGGCGGGCACGCCCTCAGGCGCGTAGGAATCGACATCGAACCGCCCGCTGTCCAGCGTCAGGTCGACGGCCCCGCGCCCCGCCGCAGTCACCACCAGCGATCCCTTTCCAGGTTCGCCGTCGAGTTCGAACTGGGTGTCGGTGAGACGCATGTCGGCGGAGGTCACGCCAAGCCTGGTCTGCATCTTGAGGCGGCCGCGGCTTCCGGTCCACAGCCCCGCCAGCCTCTCCCGGCCGCCGGGCCACAGCCACAACACGAAATCACGGAGATCGGCGGCTTCGAGCGCGAGGTCGCCCGCCAGCTCGCCATTGCCGGCTCCGGGAAAGAACGTGCCGGAGAACAGCATGTCCGTGCGCCCGGGCAGACCGGCGAAGAAACGGTTGATGCGCAGGCGTTCACGATCAGCCTCGATGTCGAGGCTGACATTGTCGAAGGTCTGGCCCTCGGCCTTGAGCGCCGTCACCGTGACCTTGCCATCGATAGCGACCCCGTCGGGCAGCATGGCGAGCAGGCTGTTGGCCACCGCCAGGCTTCCCGCCTCGCGCAACAGGCTGCGCGAGCGGGCGCCAGCCAGCGCGTCGAGATCGAGCACCGCCGCCGACAGCTCGGCGGAAGCTGAAACACGCGAACCAATCCACAGTTCGGCCGCGCCCGTGGCGATTGGCCCGGCCTCGGCCTGCTCAAGCTGCGCCACCCGGATATCGGTGAGTTTCACCTTGTCGAAATCGGCAGCAGCCTTGGCAGTGAAGACCAGCGGCCTGATGCGGCCTTCGGCATCGGTCTTGCCGTCTTCTGAGGCGGCGGGGGCAATAGTGATGTCGCCGGTCACGCCGCTCGTATCGTTGCCGCCGTCGAAACTGAAAGCGTAGCCAGAGCCGTCGGCAGCGGCGAGCTTGACGCCGAACCGGAAAGCTTCACCCGCGACATAGGTCGCCGTGTTGAGGGAAATGTCGAGCGGCCGGTCACCCTGGAGGGCGCGGGCGCGGACTCGCCAGGGCCCCTCGATGCCCGGCGAGGCAACGTCGGCGGTAACGCCACTGAGGCTGAAGCTGTCGCTGCGCCGCGCGTCACGAAAACTCACGGACCCGCCGGCCAGGGTGATCTTGTCCAGCTTGACACGTGAAAGAAGGTCGCTGCGCAACAGGTCCTGTGATGGCGCGAACCGCCAGTTGGCGTCGCCCGAGGCCAGCCGCTCGAGGCTGATCACCGGCGCCTCGACATCGATGCTCTCGACGTTGAAGGCGCCCTGCAGCAGCCCGGCGAGCGTCATCCGGATGGTGATGCGCTCGGCGGTGGCGAAATCAGGTTCGGAAAAGCCTGGCGGATTGGCGATCTTTACCCCATCCACCGTAAGCCTGGGCCATGGGAACAGCCTGGCCGACACCGGGCCTTCGATCGTCACTGACCGGCCAGTGAGCCTGGCGCCATAGGCTTCCAGATCCTTGCGGTAACCATTCCAGTCGATGACAAAGGGTGCCGCCAGCAGCGCCACGATGGCCACCACCAGCAGGATCCCGAAATACAGGACGGGCGACTTCCACAGTTTCATGGGTCAGGATCGATGCAGGGCCATTGCGTCAATCACATGGCGGCGTTCTTGCCTGGGTTCATGATGTTGGCGGGGTCCAGCGCCCGCTTGACCTCGCGCATGAAGGCCAGCGCCGGGCCATGCTCAAGCTCCAGATAACCCCGCTTGCCGGTACCGATGCCGTGCTCGCCGGTCGAGGTGCCGCCCATGGCGATGGCGCGCTCGATCATCCGGCCATAGACCTCCTTCACGCGGCGGTATTCGTCCGGGTCATTGCGGTCGCAATAGAGCACCACATGGAAATTGCCGTCGCCGACATGGCCGACGATCGGGCCATAGAGCCGGTTGGCCTCGAGATCGGCCTGGGTCGCCGTCACACACTCCGCAAGCCGCGAGATCGGCACGCAGACGTCGGTGGCGAAAGCCTCCTTGCCCGGCATCAGCGCCTTGGTGGCCCAGAACGCGTCATGCCGCGCCTGCCAGAGTTTCTGCCGGTCTTCCTCGCGTGTGGCCATGCTGAAAGGCCAGCCGCCCAGTTCTTCCGCGATGGCCATGAAGGTCTCGGCCTGCTCCCGCGCCGAGGCCTCGGTGCCATGGAATTCGAGGAACAGGGTGGGCGTCACCTTGAGATCGAGCCTGGAATAGGCGTTGAAGGCCTTCACATGCTCGGCGTCCACCAACTCGATACGGGCCACCGGCAGGCCCATCTGAATGGCCGTGATGGTGGCGTTGCAGCAGGCCTCGACGCTGGGGAACGGGCACACCGCCGAGACGATCGATTCCGGAATGCCATAGAGCTTCAGCGCCACCTCGGTGATGACGCCGAGGGTTCCCTCCGAGCCGACCAGCAGCCGCGTCAGGTCATAGCCAGCGGAAGACTTGCGGGCCCGGCTGCCGGTGCGGAGCACCTGGCCATTGGCCATCACCGCGGTGACGTGCAGCACGTTCTCGCGCAGCGTGCCGTAACGCACCGCATTGGTGCCGGAGGCCCGCGTGGCGGTCATGCCGCCGAGGCTGGCGTCCGCCCCCGGATCGACGGGAAAGAACAGGCCCTGGTCGCGCAGGTGCGCGTTGAGCTGCTTTCTCGTCACCCCCGCCTCGACCCGGCAATCGAGATCGGCGGCGTTGACCTCGAGAATCCGGTTCATGCCGGAGAGATCGATCGAGATGCCGCCGAAGGGGGCCGAGAAATGGCCCTCGAGCGAGGTGCCGGTGCCATAGGGGATGACCGGAGTGCCGTTTCTGGCGCAGATGGCCACGATGCGCTGCACCTCGGCGGTCGACTGCGCGAAGGCCACCGCGTCGGGGGGCGCGCCCGGATTCCAGGTCTGGTCCTTGCCGTGCTGCTCGCGCACCGCGGGTGCGGTCGACAGCCGGTCTCCCAGCAAGTCGCGGAGTTCGGCGATGGTCTCTGTTGTGCTGTTCTTGGGCGTCGGGTTATCCATTGTGGCAGATTACCAGAAATCGGAGGATTTGCGATGGCCTATCCTGCCCCCTTCGTGGGCCGCCTGCTGACCGTCGAGGACCAGTGGATCGACTACAACGGGCATTTCAACATGGCCTATTACAACGTCCTGTTCGACCGCGCGGGCGATGATGCCTTTGACGCCGTGGGGCTGGGCCCGGACTATGTGAAGGAGCGCAACGCCTCGTTCTTCACGCTGGAATGCCACAATACCTATCTGCGCGAGCTCCACGCCGGTGACAGGGTCAGGATCGAGACCCAGTTCCTCGATTGTGACCGGAAGCGGGTGCATTATGTGCAGAGCATGTTCCATGCGGCAGAAGGCTGGCTGGCCTGTGTCTCTGAGATCATCGTCATGCATGTCGACATGGGCCTTAAGAAATCGGCGCCCTTCCCGCCCGATGTGATGGAGAAGATCGAGGCCATGCGCGAGGCCCACCGCCACCTCCCCGTGCCGCCGCAGGTGGGCCATCGCATCGGCATCCCAAGGAAGCCATAATCGGCCACCGGACTGTCATCATTCCGCAATCACCGGGCGTCAACACAATCTTAAGGAAGTCGAAACACGGAGATTGCGAATCATGAACGGAAATCTCAATGCGCTGGCGGAAGCCCTTGTTTTCGTTCACGGAAAATACGCGGAGTCAGAGGCTGCGCGGCACGCCCTGATGAGCGAACGCTCAGGCGACATGGAAATCGCCGAGGCCTGGCGCGACGTGC
This sequence comes from Aestuariivirga sp., assembly GCA_036826695.1. Lineage (GTDB taxonomy): Bacteria > Pseudomonadota > Alphaproteobacteria > Rhizobiales > Aestuariivirgaceae > Aestuariivirga. Next base: position 4,044 of record DAISVW010000045.1, on the reverse strand, counting down.
AGCGGACGGTCCGGCGGATTGGCCGCGTAGAGCCCCGCCGCGCCGCCTGACAACAGCAAGGCATCGCGAAGCTCATCAACTCCGCGGCTGAGAGAGAACCTGTAGATCACTCAAAGCGGAATGTTGTCGTGTTTCTTCCAGGGATTGGCCAGTTCCTTGTGGCGCAGCATGTTGAGCGCCCGGGCCACCCGCTTGCGGGTCGAATGCGGCATGATCACCTCGTCGAGGAAACCGCGCTCGGCGGCCACGAAGGGATTGGCGAAGCGCGCCTCGTAGTCCCTGACGCGGGACTGGATCTTCTGCGCGTCCGCCAGCTCTGCCCGGTAGATGATCTCGGCGGCGCCTTTGGACCCCATCACGGCAATCTCGGCCGTTGGCCAGGCGTAGTTGACGTCACCGCGCAGATGTTTCGAAGCCATCACCACATAGGCCCCGCCATAGGCCTTGCGGGTGATGACGGTGATCTTCGGCACGGTGGCCTCGGCATAGGCGAACAGCAGCTTCGCCCCATGCTTGATCAGGCCGCCATATTCCTGCGCCGTGCCTGGGAGGAAGCCCGGCACGTCCACGAGCGTCACGATGGGAAGGTTGAAGCAATCGCAGAATCTCACGAAGCGGGCACCCTTGCGGCCGGCGTCGCTGTCGAGCACACCCGCCAGCACCATCGGCTGGTTGGCGACGATCCCCACCGTGCGGCCGTTGATGCGCGCGAAGCCGGTGACGATGTTGCGGGCATGCGCCTCCTGGATTTCGAAGAAATCGCCCTCGTCCGCCAGCTTGATGATCAGTTCCTTCATGTCATAGGGCTGGTTCGGATTGGCCGGGATCAGCGTGTCGAGTGAGGGCTCCAGGCGGGAGGCGGAATCGAAACTCGGCAATTCGGGAATGCCAGCCGTGTTTGAGGACGGCAGAAAATCGATGAGCCGGCGCATCTGCAAGAGCGCCTCGACGTCATTCGCGAAGGCCTTGTCGTCAATCGAGGAGTTGGTGGTGTGGACCGAAGCCCCGCCCAGCTCCTCCGCCGTCACCGTCTCATTGGTCACCGTCTTCACCACGTCGGGGCCGGTCACGAACATGTAGCTCGTGTCGCGCACCATGAAGATGAAATCGGTCATCGCCGGGGAATAGACATCGCCGCCGGCGCAAGGCCCCATGATCACCGAAATCTGCGGAATGACGCCCGAGGACAGCACATTGCGCTGGAACACCTCGCCATAGCCGCCGAGCGCGTTGACACCCTCCTGGATGCGGGCTCCGCCGGCGTCGAACAGGCCGATGATGGGCGCGCGGTTCTGCAGCGCCATATCCTGGATCTTGGTGATCTTGCGGGCATGCGACTCCGAGAGCGAGCCGCCGAACACCGTGAAGTCCTTGGCGAAGACATACACCACCCGGCCATTTACGGTGCCCCAGCCGGTGACCACGCCGTCGCCCGGCAGTTTCTGCGTTTCCATGCCGAAATCGGTGCAGCGGTGCTCGACGAACATGTCGAACTCCTCAAACGAGCCCTCGTCGAGCAGCAGTTCGATCCGCTCGCGCGCCGTGAGCTTGCCCTTGGCATGCTGGGCCGCCACCCGCTTCTCGCCGCCACCGGCCCGGGCCTGCGCGCGCCTTGCCTCAAGCGCTTCCAATATTTCCTGCATGGGATGCTCCCTTGTTCTTGAGCCGGTGTTAGGGCGGGACCGCGGGCTGGTCAAATACGCCGAAAGGCCAAGCCTAATTCGCAGCGCGCGCCAGCAACAGGAACCGGCAGCTGGCCATGAATTCCGCCTGGCGGGAGGCGCGGCGGGCCCTGGCCTCGTCGTCCTCGCCCCACAGCTCAGCCTGGTAGTCCTCATCGACATGGGCGATGCCCCAGGCCTCGTCCGGCGCGATGGCGCGGCGGGCCAGCATCATGGCGATCAGCGCCGAACCGGTCAGCGTCATCACGGTGTGAAAGGCCGCCAGCTCGAAATCATCAAGCGCCGCCACCACGGCCGCAAAGGCGGTGAGCGCTGCGGGGGATTGCGGCTGGTGCATCACGCCGGCCGTCACCACGAACGGGGCATCGAGCGCGGTCCGCGCCCAGTCGGCGACCGGGTCCCAGGCGGCGGCCTGGCGGGCCACCAGATCGGGCGGCCGCTCGGCGCGGTAGCAGACGAGATCGCTGTTGGCATAGGCACGAGCTTCCGCCTCGATCTTCGGCCGTTCCCGAGCGACACGGTCGATCGCGGTGGTGGCGAGCCTGGTGAGCGGCATCGACGCGGGGTCGATCTCGGCTCCTTGCGCTTCCCATTCCGCCGCCACGGCTTCTGCCAGCGCCCTGGCGGGAAGGCGCAGCGCCGCCTTCATCGGCGTCTTGATGGGCTTGCCATCGAGCGCGATGGCGTTGTCGCCGGTGACCGTCACGGTCTTGTAGAAGCGGCGGCGCGCCTTCATCTCAGGCCTCCGCCTCAGGGTAGCGATCGGCATCGAAGCCAAACAGCGCAAAGCCCTGGCGCATATGCTCGGGGACAGGCGCCGAGACGTCCACCGTGCCGCCGCGCGGATGCGGAAACACGATGCGCCTGGCATGCAGGTGCAGCCTCTGCGCCAGTTCTTCCGGCATACCCTCCTGGCCGCCATACTTCTCGTCGCCCAGGATTGGCGTGCCGATATGCGCCATATGGGCGCGCAGCTGGTGCTGGCGGCCGGTGACCGGCTTCAGCGACACCCAGGCGGCAACCGGCGGGGCCTTGTCGATGACGGAATAGAACGTGACGGCCCGCTGCTCGTCCTCCTCCTCGCCTGCCTGTGAGGCCCGCATGCGGTCGCCTTCGGGGCCCTTGGCCTTGATCAGCGCCACCTCGATGCGGCCCTGCGCCGGCTTCGGCACGCCCTTGACCAGCGCCCAATAGGTTTTCTTCACGCCCCGTGTGGCGAACAGCTTTCCCAGCGCCGCCGCCACCGCCCGCCGCTTGGCGATGACGATCACGCCTGATGTGTCGCGGTCCAGACGGTGGACGAGCAAGGGCCGCTCTTTCAGCTCGGCGCCAAGCCCCATCAGCAGCCCGTCCAGATGATGATGCGTCTTGCTGCCGCCCTGCACGGCAAGCCCGGAGGGCTTGTTCAGCACATAGATATCGCCGTCCTCATGGAGCACCATGGACTGGAACAGCCGCCGCTCCTGCGGGGTGAGCGGCTTCACATCGGCCTTCGGCAGATCGGCGGGCCTGGTATCGAAGGCCAGCGGCGGCACCCGGATTTCCTGTTCGGCCACCAGCCTGGTGCTGGTCCTGGCGCGGGCGCCAGCCACCCGCACCTGGCCGGTGCGGGTGAGCTTGTTGAGATAGGCAAAGGTCACCTGCGGGAAATGCAGCCGGAACCAGCGGTCTAGCCGCATGCCGTCCTCTTCCGCCGTCACCACATGGCGTTTGACTTCGCTCATTGCAGCAGGGCGCGCATCAGCCACAGGCCGGAGAACACCGCAGCGAGCGACAGGAGCACCGAGGCCGCCGCATAGGCGCCCGCCGCCACAATCGCCTTGCGCTCGACCAGCATGGCGAAATCCAGCGCGAAGGCCGAGAAGGTTGTGAAGCCGCCAAGGATGCCGGTGGCCAGAAAGGCCCGCGCCTCCTGCGGTAACGACAGTCTCAGCGCCAAGAGCCCGGTCAGCAACCCCATGATGAAGCAGCCGAGCAGATTGACACTCAGCGTATGCCAAGGAAACTCGGTGCCGAAGAACCTCCCCGACCAGACATTGACGCCATGACGGGCCGCCGCGCCGATGGCGCCGCCCAGCGCCACCCACAGGACAATGGCCATCACAGCCACCCTTTGCGCTTGAAATAGAGGAACGGCAGGATCGCTGAAATCACCATCAGCACGATGGCGAAAGGATAGCCATATTGCCACTGCAGTTCCGGCATCACGGCGAAATTCATGCCATAGATCGAGGCCACCAGCGTGGGCGGCAGGAAAACGACGGCGGACACAGAGAAGATCTAGATGCTGCCGTTATGCGAGATGGAAAGGCGACAAAGCCCGGCATCGAGCAGGGAACTGATCTTGCAGGGCAGGAATGTG
>DAISVW010000044.1:1227-11824 GCA_036826695.1 Aestuariivirga sp. | reverse complement strand
AAATCCACCGGCAGGAACGAAAGACAGCGCGCGGCAAATTCGGATTCCAGCTTCGAGAGGATAAACGCGATAGTCTGCGGGTGCTCATCAAGAAGATAGGGTACGAGAGCGCTCTCCATGCCGCTCTGGAACTTGCGCCAGGCTGATTCGCCCGTGGGGATGATCTGGGGGCCCAGCATCTTCGAGAGCTCGCTTGGCGAGAATGCCCGTTCGAGAAGTTTCCTGACATCATCGAAATCGGTGCCGATGCCGAGTGCACGCGCGAAGTTCGCCGCGAAATCGTCGACGATGACATCCAGATCGTTCTTGTCGACGCGCCCGATCGACGCCGCCGAATTCATGATTGTCCTGATCTCGTCGGCATCGAACTTCTGCAGCAGTTGCGTGCCGAGCTTGTCACCGAGCGCGAGAAGCAGAATCGCCACCTTCTCCTGCCCTCTTCGCGGCAGCCCAGAAGACGCATTCTGGCGCGGTGGCGTCTCCACGAAAGATTCTCAGCCGTCTTCGTCTGTTCTGGACACGTCCTTGATCGTCAGCCCGAGACGGCCTTCAGGGCCATCGAGGACAAACAGTTCGCCACGGGCGATTTCCCGTCCATTGACCAGCACGCGGGCCGGCATCCCGAGTTTCTCGTCAAGTGTCAGCGTGGCGCCTGGAGCAAGCTGCGTGACCTGCGAGAGGGGCAGCCGGGCGGTGCCGATGACCACCTGAACCGAGACGGGAATCCGGAGCAAGGCGCCTGGCAGCGCCGGCTGGCCGCGTCCCTGATCCTCGAGCGTCTCCCGGCCCGAAGAAACATCGGGCAACTGATCGCCGATCTGCATCGTCATGTTGTCGTCCTGGCCCACGCTTGCCCCGGATATCTAGCGGCAAGCAGCTTGCGGGAAGATTGTCATGGGATTGCCGCTGAGATGGCCACGGCCAGTCGGTCTCCGTTGCGCGCGCGGCGGCCGTGAAAGGCCGCGACACTGCCGCTCCACAGCGTCACAGGGCTTGAGACGGTCGACGACAATTCAATCAGCCGGCCTGGCCGAAGGCCAGAGATGTCCTCGAGAGACAGGATCTCTGTGCCCAGGGTGACGGTGAGCACGACGTCTGACTTGCTGACTTCGCTCTGCAGTTGTTTCTGCAGGACGGCATTGGCGTCTTCGGCAAGCTTTGCTTCCAGCGACCTGATCTGTTGCTCCAGCTCGCTTCTCGCAAAGCTGAGCCGTATCTCACCGCTGTAGCTGAAGACATTGATCAGATAGCGCAGCTGGAACAGTGCGCCCGATGAAGCGGAGAGTTCCGGCGGGGTTTCACCGTCGAATACCCTGACGTCCTCGGAAAGATGGCCGGTCAGCGCCGCCGCGATCCGCCTGGCGAACTCCGCCTCAAACCGGGCGATCAGCCGGCTCTCGATCCGTGAGAGCGGCCGTTCATTCATGTTGAACGCGTCTTCTGCGCCGGTGCCGCCCATTGCCGCCTCGATCACAGCGGATATGGCGGCACGATCGAGAAACAGATGCGCAGTCAAGGAGCCGAATGCGGACTCGAACCTTATGTGGCGGCCCGCGTCATCGGCGGGAAGCTGGGCATTGTCCTCCATGGCGTCCAGCGTGCCCTGCCACGGTACGCCGCGCATCGCTTCCAGCGCCTTGCGGCAGGACGTCTCGAACTGCCTTGCCAGTTTGATGATGGCGGGGGATTCAGGCAGGGATCCGCGTCCCGGGGTCTTGAAGTCAGTCCTGTCCAGCGGGCGGGCCAAATCAGGCAGCCTTGGAATCCGCAGAACCGGAATTCATCGTTTCCTGCTCGACCTCGGATATGCTTGGCCGTTCATAGGCCGATATGGTCTTGCGGCCATGCTCAAGAGCCACCTGGGGCATGGCGCCATTCATGAAGGCGAGCAAGGTCTGCTTGATGATGACGTAAAGCCTGACTTTCTTCTCCCGGACGGTTTTGACCTTGCTGGCGAGCGGGCCGAAGACTCCATAGGAAAAGAGTATCCCGGCGAATGTGCCGACCAGGGCAGCGCCGATCAGATGGCCCAAAACCTCGGGTGGCTCGTTGAGCGCGCCCATGGCCTTGATCACGCCAAGGACAGCAGCCACGATTCCAAGAGCCGGCAAGGCGTCTGCCACGGCCGAAAGTGCCAGATAGACCTTGAGCTTGTCGCGCTGAATGGTCTGTATCTCCTCGTCCATCAGCGCCTCGATCTCATGGGTGCGGGCGTTTCCGATGATGATGAGGCGGCAGAAGTCGCAGATGAAATTGGTGAGATCCCGGTCGGCGAGAATCTTCGGAAACGCCTTGAAGATTTCGGATTCGGCGGGATTGTCGACATGGACCTCCATTTCGGTCCGGGTCCTGGCGCGCAGTTCGCGCATCAGGGCATAGAGGATTGCGAGTACATCGAGATAGTCCCGCGGTTTCGGCGTGGCTTCCTTGATCGCCTCCATGATCCCCTTGAAAGTATCCTTGACCACCTTCATGGAGTTGGCGACGAAGAAGGTGCCGATGGCGGAGCCCAGGATGATCACATACTCGAAGGGTTGCCAGAGAACGCCAATGTGACCGCCCATTGCCGCGAAGCCGCCGAGCAGGCTTCCGAATACCACGATCATGCCGATGATGAATGTCATTCCGCGGACTGCCCAGGGATGCGAAGCCATGCAGGCTAGGGAGCTCATCTTGCGCGGGCCTGTCGCAGGTGGTTCAGGTCCGGGCAAGGCCGCCGGCGCAAACTGGGCAGGCAAGAGCGGCACCAATGATCAGCACTGTCTCCGGTTATCAGCAAATTGTCAGGAATATCGACAGGTCGATCGGGTTGATCGCGGCGCGCCCGGAAGTCCGGCGGGAAGCCGACTATTACCTCGCCAATATCCGAAATGCGAAATCCGTCGAGGATTTCATCAGGAATGACCGGCTTTACAATTTCGCGATGACGGCATTTGGTTTGAAGGACATGATCTACGCCAAGGCCTTCATGCGGAAAGTGCTGACCGAAGGCGTGGACGGGAGCAAGAGCTTTGCTCTGCAACTTGCAGATCCGCGGTTTCGCGAATTCGCAGAAACCTTCAACTTCGCCCGCTATGGCGGAACCGCCACAGCGTTCGAGCGGGCGCAACAGGGAACGCTCGACCGCTACATGCGGGTTCAGCTGGAGGCTGACGCCGGAAAGACCGACGAGGGTCTCCGGCTCGCACTGTACTTCCAGCGGAAGGCGGCTTCGGTCGCCAGTGTCTATGGGTTGATGGCCGATCCCGCCCTATACAAGGTCGTCCAGACGGCGCTTGGACTTCCGGCGGCCTATTCCAGTGTCGATGTCGATACCCAGGCGAGTTTCATTCGGACGAAAATCAACATCGAGGACTTCAGGGACCGTGGGAAACTCGACAGCTTCATCACGCGTTTCACCGCCAAGTGGCAGGCGGCGAACAGTTCGGCGGCGCTCAGCGTGCCGCAGGTGGGCCTCAGCCAGTCGCTGCTCTCGACTTTCGATAATTCGTTGCTGCTCAGCATGCAGCTTCTGAGGGGACCGGGCCGCTGATGGATACGACGTCTCCCGTGGCAGTTTCCGGCCAGATCGCCCTGATGCGGCGGCTGGAGACCATTGCCAACAACGTCGCCAATGCCGGAACCGTCGGGTTCCGTGGCGAGGCCGTGACGTTTTCCACCATCGTATCCGAAACCAGGCCGTTTCGGACCAGCTTTGCCTTCAGCGGAGGCCCGCACATCAATATGGCGAGCGGCGGCTTCGTCAGATCCGGGAACCCGCTCGACGTGGCCGTGAAGGGCGAAGCGTATCTGGCCATCCTGACGCCCCAGGGTGCGGCCTACACCCGTGACGGCCGGATGCAGATGCTGCCGACAGGCGACCTCGTGTCGCTCGCTGGACATCCGATCCTCGATCCGAGCGGATCGCCGCTCACGCTTGATCCCCGCGGCGGCGCACCGGAGATCGGCGCCGATGGCATGATCCGTCAGGACGGGCGAAACGCTGGCGCCATCGGCCTTTTTGCGGTGGACTTCAGCAAGGGCTATGGCAGGTTCGAAAACTCATCGTTCCTGCCGCAATCGGCGCCAGTGCCCGTGGAAGACTTTACGGCCAATGCCATTGTCCAGGGGTTCACCGAGGAGTCGAACGTGAATCCGGTGACGGAGATCACCAGACTCATCGCGGTGCAGAGGGCCTTTGAGGCGATGAGCAGCAGCGTGGAGCAGCGCGATCAGGCGATCAGGGAGACAATCCAGGCGCTCGGCGCTCGCGGTTCTTGATGGCAGCCTCATCGTCTTCCGGGAAATTCCCGCTGCAGGCGCTGGCGCGCCGGGTCCGGGAAGCGTCACAGAACATGCCCTTTGCACGGCCGATTGGCGAGATCCATGCCATTGGTCAGTCAGCCGTGGAGATTGCCGGACTTTCCCGCTGGCTGCATCTGGGTTCGCGGGTGGAGATCGAAACCCGGCGCGGAATCGAATTGGCCGAAGTGATCAGGCTTGATCAGGACCGGGCCTTGTGCAGACCATATGATGTTCGCGCCTGCGTCGCGCTCACGGACAATGTCTATCCCGGGGGGCCGCTGACATTCTATCCCCATGAAAGCTGGCGCGGCAGGATCATCGATGCGCTGGCCCGGCCGGTGGACGGAGGAGAGTCCCTCCGGCACGGTGAACGGGCGGTTGGTCTCAGCGCTTCGCCGCCGCGCGCCATGGCCCGGCAAATCGTGTCCAAAGGCATGGTAACCGGGGTGAAGGTCATCGATATCTTCACGCCAATCTGTCACGGACAGAGAATCGGCATCTTTGCGGGTTCGGGTGTCGGAAAATCGACGCTCCTTTCGATGATCGCCCATTCAGCGTCGTTCGACTGCCTGATTGTCTCGCTGGTCGGCGAGCGGGGCCGGGAAGTGCGCGAATTCGTCGAGCACACACTGGGATCGGCGGCCCGCAATGCGATTACCATCCTTGCAACGGGTGACGAGAGTGCCATGATGCGCCGGCTTGCGCCGCAGGTCGCCACGTCGCTTGCCGAGTATTTTCGCGATCTCGGCCAGAACGTGCTTCTGGTCATGGATTCCGTGACGCGCTACGCGCATGCCTGCCGCGAGGTGGCGCTCTCCGCCGGAGAGCCGCCCGTGGCGCGGGGCTATCCGCCTTCGGTGTTCACCGATCTGCCGCAGCTCCTCGAGCGGGCGGGGCCCGGCACCGACAGTCAGGGGGCGATCACCGGGATCTATTCGGTGCTGGTGGATGGCGACGACCACAACGACCCGGTGGCGGATACGGTGCGCGGCACCATCGACGGGCATATCGTGCTTGACCGGGCCATCGCCGAACAGGGGCGCTATCCGGCGGTCAATCTCCTGGCATCGCTGTCTCGGCTGGCGCCGCGCGTCTGGACGGCGGACCAGGCCAAGGCAGTCCGCGAATTGAAGCGCCTGGTGGCGCGTTTTGAGGATACGCGAGACTTGCGGGCGCTCGGCGGATATGTTCCCGGCGCCGACACGGAGCTTGACCGGGCCGTCGTGATGGTGCCGAAACTCTACAAGGTTCTGGGCCAGCAGGCTTCGGATGGACCCTCGGCGGAGCCGTTCCGGGAGATCGCCGCCGCGCTGTCATGCAGCCTGTGAGGGAATGGCGCGGGAAATGATCTGATAGCCCAGGTAGCGCTTGGTATCGATCGGATCATAGCCCAGCACGCCGCGGAGCTTCTTTCGCAGCTTGCTGATGTGACTTTCGACCACGCTCTCCTCGACTTCCTCGTCGAACAGCCCGTAGACCGCGTTGAAGATCTGGGCACGGCTGACACGGCGGTTCCGGGTGGCGACGAGATACTCGAGGATGCGGCGTTCACGGCGCGGAAGCGCCAGGGTAACGCCGCCCACTTCCGGATCGCGGCCGTCATTGAACACCCGGAGGTCGCCAAGGTCGGTTCCCTTGCTCACGGGCACCGCGCGGCGGCGGATCGCGCCGATCCGGGCAATGATCTCCCTGGCATGCACCGGCTTGCGCACCACGTCGTCGGCGCCGGCCGCGAACAGCTTGAGCGTCGATTCGAGCCCGGTCGAGTCATTGAGCGCGATGGCCGGAGCCTCGGTCTTGGTCTTGATGGCGCGTGTGATGTTTTCACGCCGGTCGAAGTCGCCCAGGATAAACGCCTCGACCGCCGCCAGATCCGGTCCGCTGGTGGAATGGAACCAGTTGTCGAAATCGGCAGGGGTGAAGGTTGCCGCTGATACGCCCTCACGGCCGAAACTCGCTCGATAGGCGTCGGAAACATCCATGCGATGGTCGATGAGAATGATCATGCTGCAACCTTCTTTCCGATTTTGAACGCTGAAAGTTTGAGAGTTCTGGTGTTAACGCCATATGATTAATTTTGAAATTGCTAATAACTTATTAAATCTTCAATATTCTGTAGATCTGAACTTAATAATACTATAACGTCATGCTATGATAGTGTACGATATTGAAGATATAAAGATAGAAATTCATGTGAGTGTCATGTTAATACTTATATCTGCTCTATATCGCTGGGAATCGCAATGGAATTACACGTATATCGTGTGTTTTATTCTTCTTGCACTCTTGACGCTTTAGAATAAAGCCAGTATAGGTTGAGTAGATGAAACAAATGCAACCCTTGTAGAATGTTCCATCAACATGATCATGCTCGAGATATAGGCAATGGTTCAATCTGAAGAATCCGTGTCACCTCAGGACGGTTTTCTGTTCATCGGTGAGCTCGCCAAGCTGACAGGCACAGATCCAAAAACGATTCGCTTCTATGAGCGCGCGGAGCTGATTTCGCCGCCGCGCCATGGCCGTTTCCGCACCTATCTTGCAAGTGATGTCCGGCGCCTCAAGAACGTCCTCACGCTCCGGCGGCTGGGTGTGCCGATTGCCCAGATCAGGGAAATTCTTGACCTTCTGGGCCCCGAAGAGGATGTGCTGTCCAGTGGAAAAGCCATCAACCTGCTGCGGCAACACCTTGAGCTCCTCAAGAACCGCCAAAGCGAGATCACCCAGCAGATCGAAAAGACCAGTTCGGCGCTCCAGAACCTGGTCGCCTGATCACCAGCCCGGCGGCCGCCACGCCGTGTCTCAGACGATGCCGGCCGACGTTCCTTCCGCTGGCGGGCGTTCAGCGCTTTTGTGCGCCCGATAGCCGCTTGCCCGGTAAAGCCCGATCGGATCAATGGCGCCACCCTTCCTCCGTCGCGCTTCGGCCAGAATCGGAGACACATCGGTGATGAAAGCCTGTTTGACCAGGCGATGACCCAGCATCGCGTCGCTCGCGTCCTGTGCGGCGGCAAGTGACCCGCGGTCGATCAGCGAGGCCTGAATGAACGCCCGCTGGATTTCCATCGCCGAGCCCATCAGGCTTTCGATCGGGTCGGTCACGTTATGCGACTGGTCGATCATGTAGGCCGGCGCAAAACCTTCGGCCTGGCGCAATTCGGCATCCACCAGCTCGTTGAACACGAGGAACAGCCGGAACGGGTCAACCGAGCCCGAGTCAAGGTCGTCATCGCCATATTTCGAATCATTGAAATGAAATCCGGCGAGTTTCTTGGCGCGAATCAGGCGCGCAACGATCTGTTCGATGTTGGTGTTGGGCGCATGATGCCCGAGATCGACGAGGCAGCGGGCCTTGGGGCCGAGCTCCAGCGCCGCCATCAGGCTCGATCCCCAGTCGCTGATCACCGTGGAATAGAAAGCAGGCTCATAGAGCTTGTGCTCGAGGAACACCATCCAGTCCCGCGGCAGGGCCTCGTAGATCAGTTTCAGTGATTCGATGTAGCGGTCGAAGGCGGCATTGAGGTTCGACTGGCCAGCGAAATTCGAGCCATCGGCGATCCACACCGTCAGGGCCGCAGAGCCGAGCTGCCGCCCGATCGCGATGCATTCGAGATTGTGCTCGACCGCCTGTTGCCGAACCGCTTTGTCGGCGTGCGTGAGCGAGCCGAACTTGTAGGAGAGGCGCTGGACTTTCTGGTCCTGAAAACTGTTCGAATTCACCGCGTCGAAACCCAGCGCGTGGGACGCCGCCTCCTGGCGCAAGGCATTGTAATCGCTCACCTTGTCCCAGGGAAAATGCGGCGAGACATTGGGCGTGGCCCGCGTCAGCTGGTTGATGACGCCGCAATCCTCCAGCTTGTCATGGATGTTGCGCGGCTCGCCCGGGCCCGGAAACCGCGCGAACCGGGTGCCGCCGGTGCCCACCCCCCAGGTGGGAACGGCGACCGCGAAGCTCATGGCGCGCGCGGTCATCGCCTCGGCGGAAATGCCCCGGCGCTCGAGCTGGCGGGCGAGTGCCGCATAGTCCTCGGCCAGGGCTGCTTCCTGCTTCCGGTTCTCCGCGGCAATGAATTCCGCCGATATCGCGAAGCTCATCAGATCACCTCGTGAAGGATGCGGCGTTGCCGGCATCGATGTTGAGGAAATTGCCCGTCGACTTGTTGGAAAGGTCCGAGGCGAAGAAATAGACGCCCTCCGCGATGTCCTCGGGGTAGACCGAGCGCTGCAGGAGCGAACGCTTGCGGTAATGCTCCTCGAGTTCGTCCTCGCTGATCTTGAGCGAGGCGGCGCGCTGCTGCCGCCACGGCCCCTGCCAGATCTTGGACCCGCGCAGCACCGCATCGGGATTGACGACATTGACACGAATGCCGAGCGGTGCTCCCTCCAGCGCCATGCAGCGGGCGAGATGCAGCTCGCCCGCCTTCACCGCGCAATAGGCGGAGGCGCCGGGCGATGCCGCCACGGCATTCTTCGAGCAGATGAACACCATGGAACCGCCAAGGCCCTGCCGCTTCAGCAGCCGGTAGCCTTCGCGGCCGACCAGGAAATAGCCCGCCCCCATCACCGTCTGGTTCTTGTTCCAGAGTTCGAGGGTGGTGTCCTCGACCATCGCAGAAATGGTGATGCCGGCATTGTTGACCACGATGTCGACGCCGCCATAGTCCAGCGCCGCCTGGTTCATGGCGGCGATGACGGCTGCTTCCGAGGTCACATCCATCTTGACGCCGCGCACATTGTCCCTGCCGAAGGTCTTGCCGAACCCCGCGGTGACCTCCGTCAGCGCTGCCTCGTCGATATCGGCCAGCACCACGCAGGCGCCTTCGGAGAGCAGCTTGGAGGCGATGGCCGAGCCGCTGCCGCCCGCCCCGCCGGTGATGAAGGCGATGCGGCCCGCGAGGCTCTTCGGCCTGGGCAGGCGGGCCAGCTTGGCCTCCTCGAGCAGCCAGTATTCGATGTTGAAGGCTTCCTGCTCGGCCAGCCCCTGATAGGCGGAAACCCCCGATGCGCCGCGCATCACATTGATGGCGTTCACATAGAACTCCGCCGCGACACGGGCCGTGCCCTTGTCCTTGGCGAAAGACAGCATGCCAACCCGCGGCACCAGATAGATGACGGCGTTGGGATCGCGCATGGCGGGCGAATCCGGGTGCTTGCAGCGCTCGTAATAGGCCTTGTAGCCGTCACGGTAGCCGTCGATCAGCCTGTCGAGATCGGCGCCATCGGCATCATGCGGCACGATGAGCGGCCTGATCTTGGTGCGCAGGAAGTGATCCGGACAGGAGGTGCCGAGCGGCGCCAATGTCTCCAGCATCTTGGAGTTCACGAACTCCAGAACTTCGGGCGAATCGACGAAATGGCCGACCTTGCGTTCGTGCCTGGAGATGCGGCCACGGATTTCCGGCATCAGCCGCAGCGCCGCCTCGCACGCGCCGCATCGGAGAGCGATTCGACCCTGGGACCCTTGAAAGCCGGCTTTTCGCCATTGCGCTCCAGCCAGACCGCCGCCTTGTTGATGATCCGGAGCGTGGTCTCGTAGCTTTCCTTCGCGGTCTTTCCCCAGGTGAACAGCCCGTGGCTGCCCAGCACCACGCCGACAAACTGCGGATTCTTCTTTGCCAGTTCGCAGCGCTTGATGCCGAGATCGATGCCGGGGCGCTGCCAGGGCAGGAAACCGATCTCGCCGCCAAACACTTCCCCGGTCAGCCGCTCGGCATCCTTCGAGGCCGCAATGGCAATCACCGCGTCGGAATGGACATGGTCGACATGCGTGTAGGGAACATAGCCGTGCAGGCAGGTGTCGATCGACGGCGCGCGCGGATTGAGATTGAACGTGCAATGGTTGAGCGCATGGACCATCGCATCTTCCTGGTCGAGGCGCTTGTAGAGTTTCTTGAGCGATTCGAGCTTGTCGAGATAGAGCGTCGCGAAACCGTCGAGCTTCATCGATCCGATGTCGCCGCCCGAGCCCTTGACCCACAACACCGTCACCTTGTCACCGGTCAGCGGGTCCTTGGCTTCGACCTTGGCGGAGGTATTGCCGCCGCCGAAATTGGTGATGCGCAGGTCGGCGCCCAGCAGGTTGGAACGGTAGAGGAGCAGGCCAGGCTCATCCAGGGCTTTGGCCTTGGCGTCATCCCACAGGGACGGCACGGTCACGGAATTGCTCATGTCGGTCTCGCTTTCATTAGACAGCAAAGAGAAGCGGGGGCGGCGGGAACGGAGGGCCGACAGGAAGGGGGAGTAGGAGGGAGAGAGGGCGCAGAAAGAGAGTGGGGAGGAACAGGGGGGAGCACGCACGGAGAACAGGGCGGTG
>DAISVW010000044.1:0-1217 GCA_036826695.1 Aestuariivirga sp. | reverse complement strand
TGAACCGGCGCGCCTCCGGAACGATGGCTTAGAAGTCGAACTGGCCGACATTGTCCTTGGTGAAGACGAAGGGCGAACCGAGCAGGATCTCCGAGCCGTTGATGACCTGGAGATCGCCGAGCTTGCCGGCCTTCACCGAGGTCGCGCCCGGCTGCAGCGTGCCGTCAGCCACCGCGCGCAGAACCTGCATCGCCGCGTAACCGAGGTCGACCGGGTTCCACAGCACCACCGACTTCACGCAGCCCTTCTCGACATAGGGCTTCATGGCGTTCGGCGTGGCGAGGCCGACCACCGCGATCTTGCCGCACTTGTTGGCCTGGGTCACCGCTTCCGCCGAGGCGGGCGTGGCCACCGAGGTCATGCCAAAGATGCCCTTCAGGTCATCGCCATACTTGTTGATCAGCGTGGTCGCCTGGTTGAAGGACAGGTTGTTGTCCTCCTGGGCTTCCACCGTCTCCAGCCACTTGAGATTCGGGTGGCACTTGGCTGCATAGGCCGCCATTTCGGCGATCCAGCGGGCCTGGTTCGGCGTGGTGAAGGTCGAGGTCACGATGGCGACGCCGCCCGCGCCGCCGACTTCGGCTGCCATGTTGTCGACGAGCGCCTTGGCGATGCCGTTGAACTCGGCCTGGTTCACGAACCACTGCCGGGCATCGGGAGTCGAGTTGGCGTCATAGCCCACGACGTTGATGCCCTTCTCCAGCGCCTTCTTCAGCACCGGCGCGATCGCCACCGGGTCGTTGGCGGCGAACAGGATGCCGTCGACGCCGCTGGTGATGTAGTTGTCGAGGAAGGTGATCTGCTCATCGATGTTTGCTTCGGTCGGGCCGTCGGTCTTGGCGTCGACGTTGCCAAGCTCGGCGGCGGCGTCCTGAATGCCTTTCGACGTGGCGTTGAAATAGCCGATGCCGATCAGCTTCGGAACGTCCACCACCGTGATCTTCTTGCCCTTGCGGTCGGGCGGGTTGGTGGGCGATCCGCCGTCATAGGGCTTGGCGGCCGCCGCCGATGGCGTGCCGTCGCAGGCCAGCGGATTGGTCGGCAGGTCGTCGCCGCCGGTCCAGGCCGAAGCGGCAAGCGCCGAGCCGGCCATCAGGCCAAGGCTCACCATTGCCGCAAGCGTAAGTTTCTTCATGTCTTCGTCTCCCGTGTTGGTCTAACTGCTCACAGGCGGGTGCGCCGGACGCTGCCTCCCTTGCTCAGCCGCCTCTGTTACT
>DAISVW010000043.1:0-11841 GCA_036826695.1 Aestuariivirga sp. | reverse complement strand
CAGGCTGCTGAAAAACCCTTCGATTTTGGGGTTGTGATGTGATTCACTCCTGATTGTTAACGGGAGTGATTTGGCATGCGGGGCAGCGATGACCGGACTGAGGAGATGTTCTCCTATATTCCGCTGGAGAAGCGGGTGCCTGCCGATCATCCTCTGCGGGCAATCCGGGCCCTGGTCGATGAGGTTCTGGAAGGTTTGTCCTGTCAGTTCTCGAAGCTCTATTCGCATACCGGACGTCCGTCGATCCCGCCTGAGTATCTTCTGAGGGCCTCGCTGCTGCAGGCCTTCTTCACGGTCCGGTCGGAACGCCAGCTGATGGAGCAGATCGACTACAACCTGCTGTACCGCTGGTTTGTGGGGCTTCCGGCGGACGGCGCTGTCTGGGACGCCACGGTGTTTTCCAAGAACCGGGAGCGCCTGATGCAGGCTGATGTGGCCAGGGCCTTCATGAGCCAGCTGCTGAACCTGCCGCGGGTCAGGGGGCTTCTGTCATCCGAGCACTTCTCGGTGGATGGCACGCTGGTCGATGCCTGGGCCTCGATGAAGAGCTTCCAGCCCCGGGATGGCTCGGGCGAGCCGCCGTCCCCCGGGAGGAACGGCGAGCGCAACTTCCGCAAGGAGAAGCGCTCCAACGCCACCCACGTCTCGACCACCGATCCGGATGCGCAGCTGTTCCGCAAGGGAGATGGGCAGTCCAGCCGCCTGTGCTTCATGGGCCATGCGCCCATGGAGAACAGGAACGGGCTGATCGTCGACTGCCAACTGACCAGGGCCACGGGCACCGTCGAGCGTGAGGCAGCTCTCGCCATGATCGAGCGCAGCCGCAAGACCGCCAGCAGGACGGTGCGCGGGGCCCGCGTGACGCTTGGCGCCGACAGGGGCCTTGACGCAGAGGACTTTGTGTTGGCGCTCAAGGAGCGGAAGGTAACGCCGCATATCGCCATCAATGGCGCGGTCTCGAAGACCGGCAAGGCCCGCAAGACTGCCGTCGATGGCCGCACCACAAGGCACAAGGGCTATGCCATCAGCCAGCGCTGCCGCAAACGCATCGAGGAGAGCTTCGGCTGGGCCAAGACCATCGGCGGGGCTGCCAGGCTCAAAGTCAGGGGCTCGCCCGGGCAAACGCTGTCTTCACGCTCCAGATGATCGCCTACAATCTTGTCAGAATACCAAAACTGCTGGCGGTGGCCGCCTGACCGGCATATCGCCAGCGCCGCAATGCCCCATCATCCGCAACACAGCGGGGCCGCAGAGCCAGAACTACTCATCCAAAGAAAAAAATACCAAGATCGGGCCTCAATTGTGGGTTTTTCAGCAGCCTGCTAGAGCTAGAAATTCAGCAGTCCTGACACAATGACTGCTGATCGACATTAACGCGATTTAATGCCCGTTAATCTGGTTTGCGAACACTTCGGTGCATCCATCAGGCTTGATCTCACCAGAGTGTTACGCCCGACGGAGTCTGGTCGGACCTGCGTATTCCTGAATGAGCAAAACCAATAGGATTACAAAGCTATTCCGCTTGTCTTTCGACGAACAAGAAGCATTCATGGCTCCAGCACCGGAGGTACACGATGCGCAGACCGGCACGGGACACCAGAATGGCGATCGACGCCTTCATCGCGAAGAAGGGCGAGATCGATGCGATGCTCACAAGGATCGCAAAGCTGAGCGAGGACCACTTCGGCGCGGATCCCGGCAAGGTGAACTGGGGCGATGTCGGCACCCTCGATGATTACGCCCGCCACCTCCGGCGCATCACTGATGCGGCCTTCCGGGAGGGTGAACATGCCGCATAGCAGACCCATGACCGCCCCCCCCCAGAAGGTAGACAAAGGAAACCGCCAAATGGGGCGCGGCAAGAAAAGATAAACGGTCGGGGGTTAACATGCCGAATAGCAGTCCCATCCCCGCCCCCACCCAGATTTTCTACTATGGCAGCAGCACCTTGGGCCGCGCCATCGAATGTTACCGGGTCGGTGACGAGTTCTTCCTCTACGGTGTCACCGCAAGCGGCGATCCAAGAGTTCTTCCGAGCCTCGGCATGGCGAGAGAGGCCGCAGCCTCAGCGCTCCCCTGATCGCGCAGCCCCCCGCTCCTCCGCCCCGCCTCATGCGCGGGGCTCAGGCTCGTAGGAGCCGGAGATCATTCCGGTCCGCGAACCCACGGAGCAGACCCCATGACCAAACTCACCGACACCCAGCGCGTCATCCTCAGCGCTGCCTCGCAGCGCACCGACCGCCTCGCACTCCCTCTCCCCAAGAGCCTCAAGGGTGGCGCTGCCCACAAGGTCGTCAATGCCCTGATCGAAATGGGCTTCCTCAAGGAGGTGAAGGCCAATCGGAAGCTCAGCGATCCCGTTTGGCGCGAGAGCGATGAGGGCCACGGCTTGACACTGATCATCACCGAAACGGGGTTTGCTGCCATCGGCATCGAGGTAGAGAACCAGAAGAATAAGGCGCAGAAAGCCGAACCGAAGCCCATCCCCACCGAGCGCAAGATGCGCGAGGGAACGAAGCAGGCGCTGGTGATCGAGATGCTCCGCCGCCCAGAGGGAGCGAGCATCGCGGAGATCGCCGAGGCCACGGCATGGGTTGGCCATAGCGTACGCGGCTTCCTCGCGGGAGCAATCAAGAAGAAGCTCGGCCTCACCATCGATTCCGAGAAAGACGCCACAAGAGGTAGGGTGTACAAAATAGTCCATTGAGGCGGAGCCTCGAAGCAGATGAAGCCGCCAGTCGGGCAACTGGCGGCTTCTGTCAGTCAGGGTCGCTGGGTGGTTTACCAACCCTGACTGATCCTCGTTAACCTTGGTTAACGGTTCGTTAATGCGCTTGTCCTGTCGTGGAAACGGGCCATCCACGCCCCGTTGAACAACCGGCGGATCGCAAAGCTGCGAATCAGGGATACGCCGACGAAGAAGCAACCGATGAGAAGGTTCTCGCTCAGCGATGCGTGCAAGCCGAAGAGTGGGAACACGATGATCTGCGTCAGCACGGCGAGGCCATAGCCCACGACGATGTTGGTGACCGCCTCCATGAATGATAGCCAGCGTGGCTGCATCAAGCGGCATCCTTGGACTTGGGCTTCCGTGCTACCTTCAGATCATCGAAGGTCCGGTCCTCGCCATCAAGCACCGCCTTGCTGCCGGTGTAATCCTGCCACCGCTGGACGATGACATCGACATACTTGGGATCGAGTTCCATCAGCCGCGCCGAGCGGCCCGTGCGTTCGGCTGCGATGAGGGTGGTCCCTGATCCACCGAAGAGGTCGAGGACGATGTCCCGGCTCTTGGAGGAATTGGTGATGGCGCGTTCGACGAGTTCCACCGGCTTCATGGTGGGGTGCAGGTCATTGACCCGCGGCTTGTCCACGAACCAGACGTCGCCCTGGTCGCGGGCGCCGCACCAGTAGTGCTGGCTGCCGTCCTTCCAGCCGTAGAGGATCGGTTCGTACTGGCGCTGGTAGTTCGCCCGCCCCAGGGTGAAGGTGTTCTTCGCCCAGATGATGAAGGTCGACCACTTGCCGCCGGCGTCGGTGAAGGCCTTCTGCAACGTGTGAAGCTCGGACGAGCTCATGCAGATGTAGCAGGCCCCCTTGGTCACCATCAGCAGGTTCACGCCGGTGTCGTAGAGAAACTGGTAGAAACCCTCGCCCAGGGCATCGTTCAGGATGCGGCGGTCCTTGCCGCGCATCTTGTCCTTGGCGCTGTTGCCATAATCCACGTTGTAGGGCGGATCCGTCTCTGCCATGTCCGCCAGATGGCCGCCCATAAGCTTCTCGACGTCCGACATGACGGGGGAGTCGCCGCAGAGCACGCGGTGATCGCCGAGGATCCACAGGTCACCCGGCTTACTGACAGCTTCGGCAGGGACCTCCGGCGCTTCGTCCGTATCCGTGAGGCCCTCGATCTGCTCCGCGCCCAGCAGCTTGTCGAGCTCTTCGGACTCGAAGCCAGTCAGCGCGAGATCGAAGTCGTCGAGCTTCAGGTCCCCGAATTCCAGTCGCAGCAGCTCATCGTCCCACTCGGCATTTTCATGAGATCGATTGTCCATCAGTCGGTAGGCCTTGGCCTGGGCCGGCGTCAGCCCTTCCGCCACATGCACGGGGACCGTCTTCAGGCCCAGCTGCTTGGCAGCCTCGAGCCGGGTGTGCCCGACGATCACCACCATCTTCTCGTCCACCACAATAGGCTGGCGGAAGCCGAACTCGGCGATGGACGCCTTTACCGCATCGATCGCGGCGGTGTTGTTGCGGGGATTGCGGGCATAGGGCACCAGGCTCTCGACGGCCATGTCGGTGACGATCATTCGAACCTCATTGTGGATGAAACCTAGAAAACCCAGATCCAATAGGGCAGTAGCTGGCGGGCTGCGGTCGCAGAGCAGATGCGACCTTTGGTAGCGTAGACAAAAGCAGAGGCTGCCCTCCTAGTCATGAGATGAAGGTTGGCTCGCTTGATCGCTTAGGACTGCACCGAGGATGGATTGTCCGAGCGGTAATCCTGTCGCTTGTTGTCCCCATGCTGATGGGCCTGCTGCCAGAGGCGGGCCGGTCGACGGAAGCAATGCTGACGCGCGACCTCGCACTTTCAATCTGCAGTGCTGACAGTCAGGGGCAAGGTCCGGGCGACCAGGAGCGTACTACTCACTCCGGATCCTGCTTGCTGTGCAGCATTTGCGCCTCTGCCTCCAGCCGCTCTTTCATTGACCCGGTTCATGCCTTCACCGATCCGCGCCACATGTCGGCATCCGCGGTTATTGCCCTAACGGCCGGTCTCCCGCCGCCGCAGGCATTGCTACTGTTCGGCAGTCCACCACGCGGGCCACCCTCCCCTCTCCTGATCTGATTTCCTTAACCGGCGCACCCGTTGCGGGGCGCCGAAAGCCATTCGATCAAGGGAACGACCCCCAATGCAGACCCATACCGCGCCGCAGCCGGACGCTGCTGCCAATTCACGCCTCTATCGCGCCGTCTGGCGCTGGCACTTCTATGCCGGGCTCTACGTTATTCCATTCCTGCTCATGCTGGCCGTCACCGGCTTCTTCATGATGCTATTCACGACCTACCTGCCGGAACATGGCGACCGGCTGCCGGTTGCCCCGCAGGCACAGGCGCTTCCCGCCACCGCGCTGGCCGAGGCGGCGCGCGCATCCCTCGGGGCCGAGGCCGCGGTGAAGGACATCCGCACGCCTTATGACGCCGCAACACCGATGATGGTGACGGTGGCGGTGGGCGAGGTCAGTCACGTCCTCGCCGTCGATCCCTATACGGGCGCCATTCTGCGGTCCATGCCGCGGGATGGCAGCTGGAACCTGTTTCTCGAGAAGATCCACGGCACGCTGCTTCTCGGCCAGACGGGCGACTGGCTGATCGAGATCGCCGCCAGCCTCGGAATCATCCTCGCCGTCAGCGGCGTCTACCTGTGGTGGCCGCGCGGCGAGGGCTTCGGGGCGGCGCTGGTTCCGCGGTTCAGCGCCAGCGGACGCAGCCTTTGGAAATCCTGGCATGAGACGACCGGCGCTTGGATGGCCATCATCCTCGTGCTCTTCATGGTCACGGGCCTTGCATGGGCATCGGTCTGGGGGGAGCGGTTCATGCAGGCCTGGAGCACCTTCCCGGCCGAGAAATGGGACAATGTTCCCCTCTCCGACAAGACCCACCTCTCGCTCAACGGAACGGGCGAGAAGCAGGTTCCCTGGGGCCTCGAACAGACGCCGCTTCCTCAATCGGGTTCGGCTGCCGGGGTTGCGGTTCTGCCGAGCGGCACGCCGCTTGACCTGACGGGCATGGTGCAGCTTGGCCGCGCGCTGGGCATCGAGGGCCGCATGCGCGTTACCCCGCCAGAGGGCGAGACGGGCGTGTGGACGATTTCGCAGAACAGCATGAGCTACGACGGTGCGAGCCCTACGCTGGACCGGACCGTCCATGTCGACCAGTACTCAGGCAAGGTGCTCGCCGATGTGCGTTATGCCGACTACGGCGTGGCCGCCAAGGCGATGGCCGTCGGCATTGCGCTGCATGAGGGCCAGCTCGGCTGGTGGAATTTCGCCATCAACACGGTCTTCTGCCTGGCCTGCGTGTTCCTCTGCATATCGGGTGTGGTCATGTGGTGGAAGCGCAGGCCGGTGGGGCGCGTCGGCTCCCCCAAATATCCGCGGGACTACACGGTGCCGGTCGGCGTGCTGGGCCTTGGCGCCGTGCTTGGCGTTGCCTTCCCGCTCGGTGGCCTTGCCATCGCGCTTTTCGCCGTCATCGACTTCTTCCTGCCAAAGCGGCTGAAGCAGGCCGGTGTGCCGTAACGTGTCACCCACAACAAGGAACTGGAAAACGATCATGAGACACTTCAAGGAAATCGCCTTCGCATTGCTGATGACCTTTGCCGCCATCCTCGCCGCGCCATGGGCAGGCGCGCATGACACCGAGATCAAGGCCGGTGATCTCGTCATCACCGGGGCGTGGTCGCGCCAGTCGCCCATGGCGGCGGATGTGGCGGCGGGCTTTCTCACCATCGCCAACAAGGGCCAGGCGGACGACCGGCTGATCAAGGCTGAAACCGCGATCAGCACCATGACGCAGATCCACGACATGAAGATGGAGGGCGACGTCATGAAGATGTTCGAGCTTCCCGAAGGCATCGCCATCCCGGCGGGCGGCATGGTGGAGCTGAAGCCGAAGTCGCTGCACCTCATGTTCATGGGCCTCGCAAAGCCGCCCGTCGAGGGCGAGCACTTCAACGCCACGCTCACCTTCGAGAAGGCAGGCACGGTCGAGGTCAAGTTCGACGTGCTGGCGCCAGGCGCCCACATGAACTGAGCTGTCATCCGGGGAGGGAGGCCCGCCTTGCCGCAGGCCTCCCGCTGTCCCGCCCTCCTGAAGGAGTCCATTCATGAAGACGATCCGCATCGCGGCATGGGCCCTTGTGGCGGCCGTGCTCCTGTTCGCTGGGCATTCCTATCTCGGCCTTGGCTTCCTGAGGGAGAAGGCCACCTCCTTCACCGACATCGGCGGGCCCTTCACGCTCGCCTCGGCCAGGGGTGGCGTGGTGGACTCGGCCAGCCTCGCCGGCAATCCGTATGCCGTGTTCTTCGGCTTCACCCATTGCCCAGAGGTCTGCCCCACCGCCCTCTATGAGTTGAGCACACTTATCGAGAAGTTGGGCGAGGATGCCAAGTCGTTCCGTGTGTTCTTCATCACCGTGGACCCCGAGCGCGACACGGCGGAGATGATGAAGGATTATATGGCCAATTTCGACCCGCGCATCGAAGGCCTGGTGCCGAGCCTCGAGCAGCTGCCGAAGCTCGCCGCCGACTTCCGCGTCTACTATGCCAAGGTTCCAACCAGCGACGGCGGCTACACAATGGATCACACGGCCTCCATCTTCCTGATGGATACCGAGGGTCGCTTTGCCGGCACATTGGCCTATGGCGAAGAGGTCACCATGCGCGAGGCCAAGCTCCGCAAGCTGCTCGCGGCTCGGTAATACTCGTTGCGGATAGGCACGATGAGCATAGTATTTCCTACCTTTGCGAAAGTTGCTCCATGATGCTGTTTACGACAGCCGCCAACGACCACCATCTTCTCGTCCACCACAATAGGCTGGCGGAAGCCGAACTCGGCGATGGACGCCTTTACCGCATCGATCGCGGCGGTGTTGTTGCGGGGATTGCGGGCATAGGGCACCAGGCTCTCGACGGCCATGTCGGTGACGATCATTCGAACCTCATTGTGGATGAAACCTAGAAAACCCAGATCCAATAGGGCAGTAGCTGGCGGGCTGCGGTCGCAGAGCAGATGCGACCTTTGGTAGCGTAGACAAAAGCAGAGGCTGCCCTCCTAGTCATGAGATGAAGGTTGGCTCGCTTGATCGCTTAGGACTGCACCGAGGATGGATTGTCCGAGCGGTAATCCTGTCGCTTGTTGTCCCCATGCTGATGGGCCTGCTGCCAGAGGCGGGCCGGTCGACGGAAGCAATGCTGACGCGCGACCTCGCACTTTCAATCTGCAGTGCTGACAGTCAGGGGCAAGGTCCGGGCGACCAGGAGCGTACTACTCACTCCGGATCCTGCTTGCTGTGCAGCATTTGCGCCTCTGCCTCCAGCCGCTCTTTCATTGACCCGGTTCATGCCTTCACCGATCCGCGCCACATGTCGGCATCCGCGGTTATTGCCCTAACGGCCGGTCTCCCGCCGCCGCAGGCATTGCTACTGTTCGGCAGTCCACCACGCGGGCCACCCTCCCCTCTCCTGATCTGATTTCCTTAACCGGCGCACCCGTTGCGGGGCGCCGAAAGCCATTCGATCAAGGGAACGACCCCCAATGCAGACCCATACCGCGCCGCAGCCGGACGCTGCTGCCAATTCACGCCTCTATCGCGCCGTCTGGCGCTGGCACTTCTATGCCGGGCTCTACGTTATTCCATTCCTGCTCATGCTGGCCGTCACCGGCTTCTTCATGATGCTATTCACGACCTACCTGCCGGAACATGGCGACCGGCTGCCGGTTGCCCCGCAGGCACAGGCGCTTCCCGCCACCGCGCTGGCCGAGGCGGCGCGCGCATCCCTCGGGGCCGAGGCCGCGGTGAAGGACATCCGCACGCCTTATGACGCCGCAACACCGATGATGGTGACGGTGGCGGTGGGCGAGGTCAGTCACGTCCTCGCCGTCGATCCCTATACGGGCGCCATTCTGCGGTCCATGCCGCGGGATGGCAGCTGGAACCTGTTTCTCGAGAAGATCCACGGCACGCTGCTTCTCGGCCAGACGGGCGACTGGCTGATCGAGATCGCCGCCAGCCTCGGAATCATCCTCGCCGTCAGCGGCGTCTACCTGTGGTGGCCGCGCGGCGAGGGCTTCGGGGCGGCGCTGGTTCCGCGGTTCAGCGCCAGCGGACGCAGCCTTTGGAAATCCTGGCATGAGACGACCGGCGCTTGGATGGCCATCATCCTCGTGCTCTTCATGGTCACGGGCCTTGCATGGGCATCGGTCTGGGGGGAGCGGTTCATGCAGGCCTGGAGCACCTTCCCGGCCGAGAAATGGGACAATGTTCCCCTCTCCGACAAGACCCACCTCTCGCTCAACGGAACGGGCGAGAAGCAGGTTCCCTGGGGCCTCGAACAGACGCCGCTTCCTCAATCGGGTTCGGCTGCCGGGGTTGCGGTTCTGCCGAGCGGCACGCCGCTTGACCTGACGGGCATGGTGCAGCTTGGCCGCGCGCTGGGCATCGAGGGCCGCATGCGCGTTACCCCGCCAGAGGGCGAGACGGGCGTGTGGACGATTTCGCAGAACAGCATGAGCTACGACGGTGCGAGCCCTACGCTGGACCGGACCGTCCATGTCGACCAGTACTCAGGCAAGGTGCTCGCCGATGTGCGTTATGCCGACTACGGCGTGGCCGCCAAGGCGATGGCCGTCGGCATTGCGCTGCATGAGGGCCAGCTCGGCTGGTGGAATTTCGCCATCAACACGGTCTTCTGCCTGGCCTGCGTGTTCCTCTGCATATCGGGTGTGGTCATGTGGTGGAAGCGCAGGCCGGTGGGGCGCGTCGGCTCCCCCAAATATCCGCGGGACTACACGGTGCCGGTCGGCGTGCTGGGCCTTGGCGCCGTGCTTGGCGTTGCCTTCCCGCTCGGTGGCCTTGCCATCGCGCTTTTCGCCGTCATCGACTTCTTCCTGCCAAAGCGGCTGAAGCAGGCCGGTGTGCCGTAACGTGTCACCCACAACAAGGAACTGGAAAACGATCATGAGACACTTCAAGGAAATCGCCTTCGCATTGCTGATGACCTTTGCCGCCATCCTCGCCGCGCCATGGGCAGGCGCGCATGACACCGAGATCAAGGCCGGTGATCTCGTCATCACCGGGGCGTGGTCGCGCCAGTCGCCCATGGCGGCGGATGTGGCGGCGGGCTTTCTCACCATCGCCAACAAGGGCCAGGCGGACGACCGGCTGATCAAGGCTGAAACCGCGATCAGCACCATGACGCAGATCCACGACATGAAGATGGAGGGCGACGTCATGAAGATGTTCGAGCTTCCCGAAGGCATCGCCATCCCGGCGGGCGGCATGGTGGAGCTGAAGCCGAAGTCGCTGCACCTCATGTTCATGGGCCTCGCAAAGCCGCCCGTCGAGGGCGAGCACTTCAACGCCACGCTCACCTTCGAGAAGGCAGGCACGGTCGAGGTCAAGTTCGACGTGCTGGCGCCAGGCGCCCACATGAACTGAGCTGTCATCCGGGGAGGGAGGCCCGCCTTGCCGCAGGCCTCCCGCTGTCCCGCCCTCCTGAAGGAGTCCATTCATGAAGACGATCCGCATCGCGGCATGGGCCCTTGTGGCGGCCGTGCTCCTGTTCGCTGGGCATTCCTATCTCGGCCTTGGCTTCCTGAGGGAGAAGGCCACCTCCTTCACCGACATCGGCGGGCCCTTCACGCTCGCCTCGGCCAGGGGTGGCGTGGTGGACTCGGCCAGCCTCGCCGGCAATCCGTATGCCGTGTTCTTCGGCTTCACCCATTGCCCAGAGGTCTGCCCCACCGCCCTCTATGAGTTGAGCACACTTATCGAGAAGTTGGGCGAGGATGCCAAGTCGTTCCGTGTGTTCTTCATCACCGTGGACCCCGAGCGCGACACGGCGGAGATGATGAAGGATTATATGGCCAATTTCGACCCGCGCATCGAAGGCCTGGTGCCGAGCCTCGAGCAGCTGCCGAAGCTCGCCGCCGACTTCCGCGTCTACTATGCCAAGGTTCCAACCAGCGACGGCGGCTACACAATGGATCACACGGCCTCCATCTTCCTGATGGATACCGAGGGTCGCTTTGCCGGCACATTGGCCTATGGCGAAGAGGTCACCATGCGCGAGGCCAAGCTCCGCAAGCTGCTCGCGGCTCGGTAATACTCGTTGCGGATAGGCACGATGAGCATAGTATTTCCTACCTTTGCGAAAGTTGCTCCATGATGCTGTTTACGACAGCCGCCAACGACCACCATCTTCTCGTCCACCACAATAGGCTGGCAGAAGCCTGCGACGGACCGATCATCACCGAAGGATCGATTTGCTCGAAGATGGTCGGATTGCTCACGCCATAGCTCACGCTCGCATTCCACCAGATGAGGCTGTCGATGCGCACTGCCGCACCAACCCGAGGAAGCCAGTTCACCGGCCAGTCCGCAAGCGTATCTGAAGATTGCCAATCAGAAGCATACGCAGTGATATCGTGAATGGTGCGCGCCGCGCTAAGTCCACCGTGCAATCGCAGGCGGTTCTTATATGTCGCATCGAGGGCACTGAATCCAAGCAGCGACAAATAATCCGCATTGTAACTGAACAGATGATCACCGGGCAATCCGCCCACATTTCTGGACTCATCCAAAAAGAATGACTCTGACTGGAGCTCCCCTCCTGCTTCCGCATTCAGTTTCCAATCACCAAGCGTGCGATTGTGTGAAGCTGTGATTCTTCCACCCGCTCCACTGGCACCTTCATCCTAGAAGCCATTGAAAAATGGCGATGTGCCGTAAGTGTTGTACTTATCCGTTTGAGTAAAGTACATCGTCATTTGCACCGCAGAACGATTGTTCGGGCGGTAGGTCAGACTCGACCCTGAGAATATTCTCCTGCGGTACACACTCGAGTTATTCTCCTCTCTGAACGCCACTGCCTGAGTAGGATCTTCTTCTGCCTGAGCGGCATTCAGCGCGCCGGGCAATGCCCAGTGTCCGGAGTAATATGTGGTGTAATTAAAAAGGTCCCATTTTTCGCGCAATCTGACCCGGGCGGTAAGAGTAGCTTGCTGCTTGCGGTTGAATTCCTGATCGCGGTAACCGTCATTTTCCTGAAACACATG
>DAISVW010000042.1:0-11858 GCA_036826695.1 Aestuariivirga sp. | reverse complement strand
CCCATTCATGGGGAGAGGGTTGGGGCCCGCGCCGCAGGCGTGGGAGGGTGAGGGGTGGCTGCCGCAAGTCCAGCGCCCCGAGACCCACTACGACTCTCCCCGCTGGTGCGGGGCGAGGGAGGACATGTCATGCCAGCGACTCGCGCTTGATTTCCAGTTCGAGCCATTGCTCTTCGAACGCGGCGAGTTCGGCGCGGGCGGCGGTGAGCCTTGCGGCTGCCTGTTCGAAAGCCTTGGGATCGCGCGCGAAGAGTCCGGCATCGGCGAGACGCGCTTCAAGCCCGCCGATCTCGCTTTCCAGCGCCGTCATGGCGGCAGGCAGGGTTTCCAGCGCGTGTGTTTCCCTGAATGATAGCTTGCGCGGGGCCTGCGGCGCTTCCGGCTGTTGCGGCGGCGCTGAACGCGCGGTTTCAGACTTCGATTTGCGCGCCGCGACGCCCGCGCCGCGCTGGGCCAGCATGTCGGAATAGCCGCCGGCATATTCGGTCCACTTGCCGTTGCCTTCGGCCATCAGCACGGAGGTGGCGACGCGGTCGAGAAAGTCACGGTCATGGCTGACCAGCAGGATGGTACCCTGATACTCCGTCAGCATCTCCTGCAGCATGTCGAGCGTCTCGAGGTCGAGATCGTTGGTGGGCTCGTCGAGGACGAGAAGGTTCGACGGCTTGGCCAGTTCGCGCGCCAGGATGAGCCGCCCGCGCTCGCCGCCGGAGAGAACACCCACCGGGGTTCTCGCCTTGTCCGGCGGGAACAGGAAATCCTTCATATAGGTGACGACATGCTTCGTCTCGCCGTTGACCGTGACGGAGGAGCCACGGCCGCCGGTGATGACATCGGCGAGGGTGGCGCCGGGATCGAGGCTCTGGCGGCTCTGGTCCAGCGTCACGGCTTCGAGATTGGCGCCGAGCCGGATGGTTCCCGAATCCGGCGCCAGCTGGCCGGTGAGCAGCTTGATGAGCGTGGTCTTGCCGGCGCCATTGGGGCCAACGATGCCGAGACGGTCGCCGCGCATCACCATGAGATCGAGATTGGAGACGATGGGCCGTCCGCCGAAACTTTTCGACACGGCCTTGGCTTCCGCCACCAGCTTGCCGGAGAGATCGCCCGCCGAGGCCGCCATGCGCACCGCACCCTGCTGGCCCACATGCTCGCGGCGCTCCTTGCGCAGGCTGGCGAGAAGCTCCACCCGCCGCATGTTGCGGCGGCGGCGCGCCGTGACGCCATAGCGCATCCAGTGCTCCTCGGCGGCGATGCGCTTGGCGAGAAGCTGCTGGTCCGCCTCCTCCTTGGCCAGCACCTCGTCGCGCCAGCTTTCGAAATCGGCAAAGCCGCGGTCGAGCCGGCGCGCCCCGCCACGGTCAAGCCAGACAGTGCGGTTGGTGAGAGCTTCGAGAAAGCGCCGGTCGTGGCTGATCAACACGAAGGCGGAGCGCAGCGACGCGAGCTCTGCTTCCAGCCATTCGATGGCGGGAAGATCGAGATGGTTGGTGGGCTCGTCGAACAGCAGGATATCCGGTTGCGGCGCCAGCACGCGGGCGATGGCGGCCCGGCGGATTTCGCCACCCGAGAGCCGCCGCGGATCTTCGTCTCCGGTGAGGCCCAGTTCGGAAAGAAGATAGGCGCAGCGGTGCGGATCGTCGGTGGGCCCCAGTCCGGCCTCGACATAATCGCGCACCGTGGCAAAGGCGGAGAGATCGGGCTCCTGCGGCAGATAGCGAATGGTGGCGCCGGGCTGCACCCAGCGCGTTCCCTTGTCCGGCTCGATCAGGCCGGCGGCCAGCCTGAGGAGCGTCGACTTGCCGGAGCCATTGCGGCCGACCAGCGCGATGCGCTCACCCTCGGCCACCGAAAGCTCGGCGTCTTCCAGCACCGGGCGGCCGCCGAAGGTGAGGCCAATGCCGCGGAGATGAAGCAGAATCCGGCTCATGCGGCTTTCCAGTCTCCCAGATAGGCGGCGAGGCCAGGAACATCGGTGGCGGAGAACAGGTCGGCCGTGGGCCTGAGCGCCACGATCCGGCCGTTCTCGAGATAGGCGGTGTGGCTGGCGGCGCGGGCGGCATCCTCGGGCTGGTGGGTGACCATGATCGCGGTGAGGCCGCGGGCGTCCTGCATGGCTTTCACGAGATCCAGCATGTCATCGCGGAGGGCGGGACCAAGTGCGGCGAAAGGTTCATCAAGCAGCAGCACCGGACGCTCACGCACCAGGGCGCGGGCCACCGCCACGCGCTGGCGTTCGCCGCCCGAAATCTCGCCCGGCAGGCGGCGCGCGAGGGGCCCAAGCCCCACTTCGGCCAGCGCGTCATCCACCCGTTGCCGCTGCGCGGCGTCAAGCCGGAGCGAGGCAGAAACACCGAGCGCCACGTTGCGCCAGAGATCGAGATGCGCAAACACGTTGTTGTCCTGGAAGATCATGCTGACCGGGCGGCGGTCCGGCGGCAGCGCCGTCACATCCGCGCCATCGATCAGCACCCGCCCGGCAAGCGGCGTCTCGAAACCGGCAATGAGGTTCAGCAGCGTCGACTTGCCGCCGCCGCTGGGGCCGATCACCGCCGTAAGCGCGCGCGGCGGAAACACCGCATCGAAGAGCATGTCCATCTCCTCGTAGCGGAAGGAGACGCGGTCGAGCGTCACGGTCACGGTTTGCTCCAGCGTTCGGCCAGCGCCGAGAACGACAGCACGACAAACGCCAGCACCAGCGCGGTGCCGATGGCGGCATCGAAACGGTAACTGCCCATCTGGCGGTAGATCAGGGCGGGCAGCGTCATGACATCCTGTGTGCCGAACAGCGCGATGGCGGTCAAGTCGCCGAGCGACAGGATCAGCGCCAGCACCAGCGCCAGGCCGATGGCCTGTTTCACTGCGGGGAATTCGATGTTGCGGAACCGGTTCCAGCCGGAGAGCCCGAGGCTGAGGCACAGCCGGTCATGGGCCTCGGCGGCGCGGCCCAGGGCCGGAATGAGGGCGCGCGCCACGAAAGGCAGCGACATCAGCGCATTGAGCAGGATCACCAGCAGCGCGGCGATCCACCACTCGCTGGCATGACCGATCAGGCTGATGAACCAGCCGGTGGCCAGTGCCGCCGGCGGTACGATCCATGAGGCCAGCACGGCAAGTGCCGCGATGCGCCGCCACAGGCCACTGCGCACCGCCAGCGCCGCCAGCGGCCAGACCAGCGCGAAAGCGAGGCAAGCGCTGGCCATGCCAAGCGCCAGGCTGGTGAGCAATGCGCGGCCCAGAACCGGCGACCAATCGATGCGGAACGCACCCGCGCTCACCAGCGCCGCCAGCGGCGGCAACAGCAGGAGTAACGCCAGTGCGATGACGCCGCCATCGATCAGGCGCGGCAGCAACGCGCCGCCGTCATAGCGCCGGGGGGCGAGCCGGAGCGCCGGAAAGCCGGGCGCGAGGCCGCCCCAGCGCTGGGCCAGCAGAGCAAGGCCGGCGCACAGGGCGAGCTGCAACAGCGCCAGCATGGCGGCCCGCTGCGGATCGAAATCGGCCCGCAGCGACTGGTAGATCGCCACTTCCAGCGTGGTGGCGCGCGGGCCGCCGCCCAATGTCAGCACCACCGCGAAGCTCGCGGCACAGAGCAGGAAAATGAGGAGCGCCGCGCCGGCCACGCCGGAGCGGATTGCCGGCCATTCGAGGAGCCGCCACAGTGCCGCGGGGCCGAGACCGAGCTGGGCGGCGAGCTTCCAGCTTTCCGGCGGAATGCGCTCGAGATCGGTCAGGATGAGCCGCGCGGCCAGCGGCGCGTTGAAGAACACATGCGCGAGCAGGATGCCCGGAAGCCCGTAGATCCGGAACAGGCCGCCGAGCCAGCCATTGGCGCCATAGACCTCGATGATGCCGATGATCACCACGATCGACGGCAGCGCCAGCGGCAGGTTGAGCAGGCGCAACAGCAGCGCGCGGCCACGGAACGCCGGCCGCCGCGCCAGCGCCCGGGCCAGCGGAATGCCCAGCATGAGCGACAGCACTGTCGAGAGGCCCGCCTGCAACAACGTGAAGGCCAGGACGCGCAGCACATAAGGGTCGAAGCCCCGGATGCCCTGCTCAAATCCCAGCCGCAGCACCGGCAGGAAGCCGAGCGCGAGCGCCGCTCCCAGAAAAGCGAGCGCCGCGACCGCCGGCGCCCGGGCTGGCTGGCAGGCGATCACCGGGCCGTGGCGTTCAGCCACTCGTCGATCCAGGCGCGGCGGTTCTGCTCCACCTCTTCGGCCGTGAAGATGAGCGTCTTTTCAGGCTTCACCAGCGCCTCGAAGGCGGCGGGCAGCGGCCCCGAGGTGGCGCCCGCCGGGAACATCCAGTTGGTGGTCGGAATCTGGTCCTGGAAGCCGGGGCCCATCATGAAGGCCAGGAACTTCCCCGCCAGGTCCTTCCGTGGGCTGGCCTCGATGATGCCCGCCACTTCGACCTGCAGGTAGTGGCCTTCGCTGAAAGCCGCCGCCTTGTAGCGCTCGCTGTTCTCGGCGATCACGTGATAGGCGGGCGAGGTGGTGTAGGACAGCACCATCGGCGCCTCGCCCTTGGTGAACAGCGCATAGGCTTCCGACCAGCCCGGCGTCACCGTCAATATGCGGGGCTGCAGCTTCTTCCAGGCATCCGCCGCCTTGTCGCCATAGACCTGCTTCATCCAGAGGAGGAAGCCCAGCCCCGGCGTCGAGGAGCGCGGGTCCTGCAGCACGATCTTCTGCGCCGGATCGCCATTGACCAGCTCATCGAGCGATTTCGGCGGCTCGGGCATCGTCTGGGTGTCATAGACCACGGCGAAATAGCCGTAATCGAAGGGCATGAAATATTCGTCCGTCCACGGAACAGGTGTCTTGGCGAGGGCCAGATCCTGGCCGTGCCTCGCAAAGAGACCGGTGTTGCGGGCTTCCGCCGTCAGATTGGTGTCGAGGCCCAGCACCACATCCGCCTTGGTGTTCTGGCCTTCGAGCTTGAGGCGGTTCAGGAGCGCCACGCCGTCGCCCGGCGCCACCCATTCGACGGTGCAGTCGCAGATCTTCTCGAATTCCTCTTTCACCCTGGGGCCGGGGCCCCACTCGGCGACGAAGCTGTCATAGGTGTAGATGGTGAGCGTCTCCTTGGCCACTGCGGGCGCGGCAAGCGAGAGAAGCGCGAACAGAGCGGCGAGCAACTTCTTCATCATCATTCCTCCATGCGCCGTTGGATGGAGGATTGGACCTCCAGAGAGGAAGTCCGCTCGCAATCCCTCCGCCGGCATGATCCGGATCAGGTTCATCGGGTTAGGGCTTGTGCCCTGTCTCAGCCGCAATGACGGCACCCCGTGAGAGCAGCATCAGAAGTAGGCTGGAAGGCGTGCGCTGGCAAGCGTCATTTGCTAACAGAGACCGCATGACGCGATTTGCCATATTGTTGGGCGGCGAGCTCACGGTGACCGCCCGTCTGCGCGGCCAGATTGCCGGCGCGCGCCTCATCGCCGCCGACAGCGGCATGATGCATGCGGCGGCACTGGGCGTGGTGCCCGAACTCTGGGTCGGCGATTTCGATTCGGCGGGCTCCGAACTGGCGGTGCAATACAGCGAAGTGCCGCGTGAAAACTTCCCGGCGGAGAAGGACGCCACCGATGGCGCCATCGCCATTGCCGAGGCGATCCGCCGCGGGGCGCAGGAATTCCTGCTGCTGGGCGGGCTCGGCGGGCAGACCGACCACACGACTGGCCTGCTTGGCCAGGGCCTCGATCTGGCGCGGCGGGGCTATTCCTGCCTGCTGACCAGCGGTTTGGAGGAGGCCTGGCCGGTTGTTCCCGGCAACTGGCAGTTGCGATTCCCCCCCGGAACGCGGCTGAGCATCGTGCCGTTCGGCGATCTGACGGGGTTGAGTCTTGCGGGCGTCAAATGGCCACTTGAGAACCGCGACGTGGAACTCGGCGCGACGCTCACACTCTCCAATGTGGCACTGGGACCGGTGGAGATCTCGCTGCGATCCGGACACGGCATCGCCTTTGCCTATCCGCCGCTGGCCGCTGATGAGTGACGTTCCGCTCCGCATCAGGCGGATGGGCTGGCGCGGCGAAGGCATGGCCGAAGACGGCGGACAGCGGCGGCTGGTGCCCGGCAGCCTGCCTGGCGAAGAGGTACTCGCCTCGGGCAGCGGCGAACGCCTGACGCTTGAGCGGGTGATCAGCCCCTCGCCGGACCGGGTGGCGCCGGTATGCAGGCATTTCGGCCAGTGCGGCGGCTGCCAGCTTCAGCATTGGGCAAATGCACCCTACCGCGCCTGGAAGGCCGCGCAGGTAACCGAGGCGCTGAAGGGGCGGGGGATTGACCATGCCGTGGCACCCGCCCTGGATGCCCATGGGGCCGGCCGCCGCCGGGCGATCCTGCATGTGCGGCGCAGCGGCACCCAGGTCACGGCTGGCTTCATGGCGGCGCGGAGCCACCGGCTGCTCGATATCGACGCCTGTCCGGTGCTTGAACCGGCACTCTCGCCAGCGTTCGACATCGCGCGGGCGCTGGGCCAGGAACTCGGCGACTGCGACGTGGCGGTGACCGCAAGCCTCGGCGGCCTCGATGTGAGCGTCAAGGCGGCCCGCCGCGAACGCGAACAGCAGAAGAGCCAGCTGGCGCAATTCGTTCACAGCCTGGGGCTGGCACGGCTCAGCATGAACGGCGAGATCGTGGCCACCGTCGTTCCGCCGCGCCTCGCGCTGGGACGGGCCGAGGTTGTGCCGCCACCCGGCAGCTTTCTGCAAGCCACCGCGCTGGGCGAGGCGACGCTGGCCCGGCT
Source organism: Aestuariivirga sp. (assembly GCA_036826695.1). Lineage (GTDB taxonomy): Bacteria > Pseudomonadota > Alphaproteobacteria > Rhizobiales > Aestuariivirgaceae > Aestuariivirga. The sequence continues at coordinate 5,102 of DAISVW010000042.1, read as the reverse complement.
GGTCATCGAACACGCGGGCAAGGCAAAGCGCGTCGCCGATCTCTTCTGTGGCATCGGGCCATTCAGCTTCCGGCTCGCGGAAGGCGCACGAATCGAGGCCTATGACAATGATCGCGCGGCCATCGCCGCGCTCTCAGCGGCGGTGAAGACGACGCAGGGTCTCAAACCCATCGTCGCCACGGTACGCGACCTGTTCCACGAACCCCTGGTGCCCAATGAATTGAAGCATTTCGATGCCGCCATCTTCGATCCGCCGCGCGCCGGGGCCGAGGCTCAGGCGCGGCAACTTGCGCGGTCACAGGTGAAAACAATTGTGGCCGTCTCCTGCGACCCGCAGAGCCTTGCCCGCGATGCGGAAATCCTGTCAGCCGGCGGATACAAGTTGCAACACGTGACGGCGGTAGACCAGTTCAAATGGTCGAGCCATGTGGAGATCGTCGCGCATTTCGCGCGCTGATCTGTGGCAACTGAGTAACAGCTGCACAATTTGGCTTTCGTCTGCTTGTGCGCATCGAGGACGAATTGCGCCATGCCCGGGAATTGGCACGGATGCAGGTGACGCGCGGCCGGTTGCTGTGGTGATGCCGCCGGTGTTAGCATCAGGTCATGACAGTGGCGGACACGATCATCGTCGTAGGCGCGGGGCTGGCGGGCGCGGCGGCGGCGCTGAAGCTGGCGCAGGCCGGACGGCAGGTGCGCGTGATCGAGGCGCGGGCGCGCTGTGGCGGGCGGGGCTTCGCCAGGCCCTATGGCGGCGATGGACCGCAGCTTGAATTCGGCGGCGCCTGGATCACGCCATGGCACCAGCGGATTCGTGCCCTCGCCATGGAGCACGGGCTGACGCTCAGGCCCCGCCACCCGGTCACCAACCGGCTATGGCTCGGCGAGGGCATGCTTTCCCACGGGCATGCGACGGCGCATGAGCGCGCCATCGCACGGGTTGCGGCCGATTCGATCCTGCTCAAGAAGGGGTTCAGTGAAAACGAAAGAGGCGAGCCGCTCACCGGCATTGCCTTCGGGCCCTATCTCGACCGATTGCAGTGCCCAAGACCCACGCGCAACCTGTTCTCGGCATGGTGGACGGTTTCCGGTAATGGCGATCATGCAACCGTAGCGGCTTCCGAGTTTCTGGCCAGCTGTTCCTATGACAATGGGCTGGCCGAAGGCATGATCAATTTCTGGTCTGACACGGTGGCGCCCGGGATGGATGTTCTGGCGGCCCGCATGATCGCGGCGTCGGGCGCTGAACTGATCCTCTCCGCGCCGGTGGCGGCGGTCTCACAGAACCGTGATGGCGTTGAGATCGCCGCGGGTCCAGACATCTACCGCGCGCGGGCCTGCATTCTGGCCCTGGGCGTGAACCAGATGAAGCCGCTGCGTTTCAGTCCTGAGCTTTCGCGCCCGAAGCGCGATGCCGTCACGACCGGGCACGGCGGCCACTCCTTCAAGCTGTGGATCAGGGCCGAGGGCGTTGCCGTCGGCTCGCTGGTGACGGGAGATGGCACGGGTATCGAATTTGCCTTCGCCGAGCGCACGGACAGCGACGGCACGACCTACATCGTGGCGTTCGGCCTGATGCAGGAGGGCAACCACCCATCGGACGGGGCCTGGGTGAGGGCACAGGCGGCGCGGCTTTTCCCGAACGCACGGGTGATCTCGCATGACTGGCATGACTGGGTGGACGATCCCTTTTCGCGCGGAACATGGGTTGCCGCGCTGGCGGGCCATGAGGCCGGGCTCGACCCGGAAAACTGGCGGCCGGAAGGGCGGATCGCCTTTGCCTCCTCGGACTATGCGCGCCAACAGGCGGGCTGGTTCGAAGGCGCGGTGATCGCGGGTGAAGAGGCTGCCGGGGACGTGCTGAAGCTCAGCTGAACAATTTTCCGAACGCGTCCATCGACGTGTTGGCGCCGCAGACGACGACGCCGACGCGCTCATCCTTCTCCGGCCGGTAGGCGCCCGAGAGAAGTGCCGCAAAGGCCGCGGCTCCTCCCGGCTCGCTGACCAGCTGCAACTCGCGCCACAGGTGGCGCTGGGCGTCGCGGATGTCGTCATCGGTCACCAGCGCCACCTCAGACACGTGGTCTTTCGCGATCTCGAACATCAGTCTGCCCACCGTGGACGCACCGAGCGAATCGGTCGCCAGACCAGACGGCTTCACCGCCACGCGCTTCCCCGCCGCAAGCGCCGCATGGAGCGTGTTGCAGGTATGGGGCTCGACCCCGACAATCTTCACACCGGACTGATACCATGCGGCGATGCCGCCGATGAGACCGCCGCCGCCCACCGCCACCAGGAGCGTGTCGAGGCCCGGCGCCTGCGCCTCAAGCTCGCGCCCCAGCGTGCCCTGGCCTTCCAGCGTCGGCTCAGCGTCATAGGCATGGACGGATGCGGCGCCACTGGCGGCGATCCACGCCTCGCACAGCGCCAGCGCCTCATCATAGTTGGAGCCCTGCTGCACCATCTCGGCGCCGTAGGACGCGATACGCGCCACCTTGGCCGGCGAGGCGATCTCGGGCACGAAGATCTTCGCCCGCGCGCCGAGCTGATGGGCCGCATAGGCCACCGCCGCGCCATGGTTGCCGCCCGAAGCAGTGGCGACACCGGCCGGGCCGACAGACGCGCCAAGCAGCGTGTTGAACGCGCCGCGCGCCTTGAAGCTCCCGGAATGCTGCAGAAGTTCGAGCTTCAGAGACACAGGCTGCGTCACGCTCCGGACCGTCACCTCGACGACCGGCGTGCGCCTGACGTGCGGCGCAATGCGCTGCGCGGCGCGGGTGATGGCGTCACGGCTGATCATTGCGGAGGTTTAATCACGCGTTGATCTCCATGCGCAAGCCCCTTCGGTCGCGTGGCGGATCGGCCGGAAAGCGCAGGGACCGGCCCTCGAGAATACGCCACGCGCTCCAGGCGCAGGCGCAGGCATCGAGCAGGTCGTCAGCGGCAACATCGGAGCGGCGGTAGGCGGATGGCGGCAGTGCCGCCAGCGGAAAGCCCGCTGCCTGCAGCAGGGCGCGTCTCAGCTCCAGTCCCGGCGGATGCGGGCGGCTCTTCTGTTTCTTGGGCAGCGGCAGCGGCTGCCCGTCATTCATTGCCCAGAAAGCCAGCTCCGGGTGCACCTCGAAGACGCGCGACTGCAGGTCCGGGGTCATCAGCGCATCGATCTCGCGCATCTTGGGGAAGATGTGGAACACCTGCTTGGCGACTTTCTTCGGCGGATCGGCGTTGCGGAGATTGGCAGCGCAGGCGGCGCGGTAATCCTCGCACATCACCGCTTCGCGCGACGGCACCGAGAACACGCTGGACTGGCGTTCGCCGAGCCTCGCCCGCGCCTCCCGCTCGGCGGCACGGCCCGAGCCATCCGGAAAGCCGATGGGCATGTCGACGGCGATCGCCACGGCATCCATGGCGAGCACATCAGCGAAACTTCGGCACAGATGATGAGACAGGGTTTCGCCCCAGCGTACCGCGATCCAGCCGCCGGGGCAGCCATCAACGCCGATGACCGCGCTCACCGCCATTGCAGCGCGCCCGCGACGTCGAGCACGGAGCGTCCGGCGCTCAGCGCAATCGCCCGGGCAAGCACGGCCATGGCGGCCTCAAGCGCCTCACGAGGCGGCGCGGCGAGACGCGCGGCGAGATAGAGCCCGCTCAGGAAATCGCCGGTGCCGTGCGGGACCTGGGCCAGCCTCGGCGTTACAAACCTGTCAGCGTCATCGCGCGTCACCAGAACGGTTGCGATCCGGGCATCGTCAACGGGAATGGACGTGGCCAGCACTTCATCGATGCCCAGTGACCGCGCCGCCGCGATGGCGCTGTCAATGCCGGTCACCGCATGGCCGGAGAGCAGGCCGAGCTCGAAGCAATTTGGCGTGAGGCACGAAGCGCGCGGGAGAAGTTCGGAGCGGATCGCATCCGCCACCTCCTGCGGCACATAGAGGCGGCCGTGATCGCCCATCACCGGATCGACTACGACAAAAGGAATGGCGATGCGGTCCATCAGCCTCGCTACTTCCTCGACCTGTCCCACCGTGGCGAAATAGCCCGTCAGCACAGCATCGAGGTTATGAACCGCGCCCAGCGCCTCCAGCGCCGCGAGCATGCGCGCCATGTCCTCAGCCGAGGTGCGGAAACCCGCCGGCGGCCCATGGCCGGGATGGTTCGAGAGCATGATGGTGGGAAGGCTCAGCACCTCGTGACCCATGGCCTGCAGGGCGGGAACCGCCGCGGAATTGCCGACCGGCCCCCACACCACCTGGCTCGACACGCTCAAGACGCGCATCAGATAACGTTCTTCTCGAACAGCGGGGCGTTATTCAGGATCCGCTCATAGCCGAAGCGGGTGAGGTCGATGGTGCGGTAGCTGCCGTGGAGGATCAACTCGGCGATGGCGTTGCCAGAGGCTGGGCCCTGCTGCAGCCCATGACCGGAATAGCCGTTGGCGAACAGGAAATTGGCGATTTCCGGGTGCGGGCCGATCACCGCGTTCTGGTCCAGCGCGTTGTAATCATAATGGCCCGTCCAGGCGCTGATCACTTTCACCGCCTCGAACAGCGGCACACGCTCCGCCAGCCGGCCCCAGATGCGCTCCTCGAACCAGCCGTAGTCGACTTCCCAGTCAAACTCCTGAGGCTCCTCATGCTCCTCCGGCGACAGGCCGCAGATGAAGTTGCGGCCCTCGGGCCGGAAGTATACGCCGCCCGGCTCCACGGTGAGCGGCGCCCGATGCAGCGCCTCGGTGGCAGCAGGGCAATCGAGCACATAGACATAGCGCTTGCGCGGGCCCACCGGCAACGCGATGCCGGCAAGCGATGAAAGCCGCCCCGCCCCGGTGCCCGCGGCATTGACCAGCGTGCCGCAGGCCAGACTCTCGCCGGATGCCAGGTCCACGCCCGAGATGCGCTGGCCATCGCGCCGGAGGCCGACGACCTCGCCCTGGATCAGCGCAACGCCCCGGGCCATGGCCACCTTTCGGAACAAGGCCGCCAGCGAATAGGGGTCGACCCAGCCTTCGCCCGACAGCCCGAAGCAGCCGCCAGCCAGACCACCGGCGTTGAGCCACGGAAAGCGCGCCGCGAGCGCATCGCCCTTGAGCAGCACAT
>DAISVW010000041.1:0-12077 GCA_036826695.1 Aestuariivirga sp. | reverse complement strand
CCGCCTAAAATCAACGCCATGATTATGAAGATCCAGATGTTGCCTTCGACTAACAGCGACACGGCCTAATGTCCTCCTTCATGATACGCGGCCCTAACCTCTGGTCTCGATAGCAGTTCGCGGCCGGTGCCAGTCAGCGTAATCCGGCCATTGACCATGACATAGCCACGATGGGCGAGCTTGAGTGCATGATAGGCGTTCTGCTCGACCAGGAAGACGGTGAGGCCTTCGGTGCGGTTCAACTCGCGGATTGCCTCGAAGATCTGCTTGACGATCAGCGGCGCCAGGCCGAGCGAGGGCTCGTCGAGAAGCAGCAGGCGCGGCCTCGACATCAGCGCCCGGGCAATGGCCAGCATCTGCTGCTCGCACCCCGCGAGGGTGCCGCCGCGCTGGCTCTGACGCTTCTCGAGGATTGGAAACATCTTGAAGACGCGCGCCAGATCGGCCTCGAAGTGTTTCGGATCGGTGACCGTGGCGCCCATCTGAAGGTTCTCCAGCACGGTCATCCTTGGAAAGATACGGCGGCCCTCCGGCGATTGCGAAATGCCCAATTGCGCGATCTTGTGGACGGCAAGTGACGTAATGTCCTTGCCGTCAAAGTATATGGAGCCGGACCGAGCCCTTGGCGTGCCACAGATGGTCATCATCAGTGTCGACTTGCCGGCGCCGTTGGAACCGATGAGCGTTACGATCTCGCCGGGCTGGACGTGGATGTCGACGCCCTTGAGAGCCTGGATCTTGCCATAAAAGGTCTGAACGCCGCGGACCTGGAGCAGCGGTTCGCTCATTGCTTGTCTCCCACGGCCTCGGCCACCGCGGCAGCAGCGATCGCGTCTTCTTCCTCATCGTCGACGCCGAGATAGGCGCGGATTACCGAGGGATCAGACTTCACATGCGCGGGATCGCCGTCCGAAATCTTCTCGCCATAGTCAAGCACCACGATGTGGTCCGAGATGCCCATGACCACGCTCATGTCATGTTCGATCAGCAGGACAGAGAGGTCGTTCTCGGCGCGGATCGACTTCAGCAGGCGGTTGAGATCTTCCGACTCGCGCGGGTTGAGGCCCGCCGCCGGCTCGTCGAGGCAGAGCAGGCGCGGACCGGTGCACATGGCACGGGCGATCTCGAGGCGGCGCTGGTCGCCATAGGCGAGGTCGCCGGCGGGATCGTCGGCCCGGTCGATCAGCTTCACTTTTTCGAGCCAGGACTTCGCGATTTCGATTGCCTCGTTTTCCACGCGCCGGAAATGGCCGCTGCCGAAGATGCCGGCGACGGTGTAGCCAGAAGCGGCCATCAACTTGTTGTGCTGCGCTACCATCAGATTTTCCAGAACCGTCATGCCGGAGAACAACCGGATGTTCTGGAAGGTGCGCGCGACCTTGGCGTCCTGGGCGATGCGAAAATCATCCATGCGCTCGAGGAGATATTCCTTTCCACCATCATGACGCAGGGCAATGCGGCCCTCAGTCGGCTTGTAGAAGCCGGTGATGCAGTTGAAAACCGTGGTCTTGCCCGCGCCGTTGGGGCCGATGATGGCAGTGATCTCGCGCGGATAGGCGTTGAAGCTCAGGTCGGACACGGCGGTCAAGCCGCCGAAGCGCATGGTGAGGTGCTCGACGCTGCGCACCGGGGCACGGGCATCGCTTGTCATGTCAGCCATGCCCTTCCTTGACCAGGTCGCCCGACACGGCCTTGCGTTCCTTGAGGAACACGGTGGGCTGCCGCCTGGTCACGAATCCCCGGGGCCTGAAACGCATCATCAGCACCATGGCGAGGCCCACCGCCAGCATGCGGAAATGCACGAGGTCGGTGCCTTCGGGCAGGTATTTCTGGAAGAAGGTCAGTTCACGGAAAAGCTCGAAAGCCCCGATGATGGCGATCGCCGCGAACACGATGCCGATCTGCGAGCCCAGTCCGCCCAGCACCACGATCGCCAGAATGATCGCTGATTCGATGAACACGAAGCTTTCCGGGCTGACAAAGCCCTGGCGCGCCGCGAAGAAAGACCCCGCGAAGCCGCCGAACATGGCGCCGATCGCGAAGGCCGTGAGCTTGGTGTTGGTGGTGTTGATGCCGAGCGACCGGCAGGCGATCTCGTCTTCCCGCAGCGCTTCCCAGGCCCGCCCGATCGGCAGCCGGCGCAGGCGGTTGGTGACGAAATAGGTCAGCAAGGCGAGCGCCAGGATCACGTAATAGAGGAAGATGTAGTAATAGATCCGGTCATGCCCGATGCCGAAGAAATCGGCGAACCCACCGGGTCCTGCCGAAAACGGCAGTCCGAAAAAGGTGGCCTTCGGCACGGTGATGCCCTGCGGCCCGTTCGTGAAGCTGAACCAGTTGATCAGCACCAACCGGATGATTTCGCCGAAGGCCAGCGTGACGATAGCCAGATAGTCTCCACGCAATCGCAAGACCGGGAAACCAAGGATCACGCCCCACAGGGCGGCAAGAAGACCGGCCAGCGGCAGGGTGATGTAGAAGGCCCAGGGCAGTACGCCGTCACCGAACCAGTAAGGGAAATAGACGGTGGAGAGCAGGGCATAGGCATAAGCGCCGACCGCATAGAAGGCGACGTAGCCAAGGTCGAGAAGTCCGGCAAGGCCCACCACGATGTTGAGGCCCCAGGCCAGCATGACATAGGTCAGGATCAGGATGCCCAGATCGATCGGCCGGCGGGCGCCGCCGAACAGCACCGGCAACAGAAGGGCAAACGCCACCAGCACAGGGAAAACCCAGGGGCCGATCTTGTCGGATATGCCGGACATATCGCCGCGAATATTGCGAACCAACGGGAAGCTGTCCGGACCGCGGTTCCACACGAACAGGTGCATGAGCAGGCGGGCGCCGAGGATCAGCGCCAGAGCAACCATCACCGTGCCCCAGCGCGGCTCCAGTATCAGCGCATACTGGGTGATGACCGATTTGTAGGCGACGATCGGCACCATCAGCAGAAGGCTGACGATCGCGGTGCCCAAGAGGTCCTTGCCGATGGCCGCCCAGTCGTAGCCCCTGGCCGACGTACCGATCTGCTGGGCGTCCATGATCAGACCTTTTCCACTTCGGGTTTGCCCAGCAGGCCCTGGGGAAGGAAGATCAGCACGATCACCAGCACGGTGAAGGCCGCGACGTCCTTGTATTCCACCGTGAAATAGGCCGACCACATGGTTTCGATGAGGCCGATGATGAGGCCTCCCAGCATGGCGCCCGGAAGCGAGCCGATACCGCCCAGCACCGCGGCCGTGAACGCCTTGATGCCGGCGAGGAAGCCGACAAAGAAGTCCGTCACGCCATAATAGAGGAAGAACATCAGTCCGGCGAAGGCGGCGAGCGCCGCGCCCATGATGAAGGTGATCGAGATCGTGCGGTCGACGTCGCTGCCCAGCAGCGCCGCCATCTTCATGTCCTGCTCGCAGGCGCGCTGGGCGCGTCCCAGCGAGGTCTTCTGGATAAGGATCGTGAACACCGCCATCAGCACAAGGGTCGAGACGATGATCAGGATCTGCATGTTGGTCAGGCGCACGATGAATTCGCCGGCTTCGGTGACGCGGGTCATCAACTCATAGCCACCGGTCACAATGGGCTGCACCGGTTTCGGGCGGCCTTCCTGGTTGACGCGGACGAATTCCTGGAGAACGATGGACATGCCGATCGCCGAGATCAGCGGCGCCAGCCGGAACGAACCGCGCAACGGTTTGTAGGCAAGGCGCTCGATCGTCCAGTTGTAGGCGGAGGCTACGATCATGGCGATGCCGGCCACCAGGATGAGGGCCAGCAGGATTACCAGGAGGCCGCTGCCGCCGGTCAGGCCGAGTCCCAGGATCACCAGAAAGGCCGTGACGGAACCAACCATGAACACATCGCCATGCGCGAAGTTGATCATGCCGATGATGCCGTAGACCATCGTGTATCCGATGGCGATCAGGCCATAGATCGAGCCCAAGGTGATGCCGTTGATCAACTGCTGGAGGAAATACTCCATGCGCCCCCCTGCGTCAGTGTTTCCCTTGCCGTCTTGAGCGGCGTTGATTTCTCTTAGACAGATCGGTTCCGCATTACAAGCATGGCGGGTAACCGCCGTTTAGCCTTGCCATCTATACCAGGCCGGCATATATCGCGCCGACATCTATCGAACCGATATAGGTCAGCTGGTAGTTTCATGAATGTCAGAACCCTGTGTCTCGGTGTCCTTTCGGCAGGAGAGGCCTCTGGATACGAGATCAAGAAAGAGATCGAGGAAGGGCTGTTCAGCCACTTCATCGAGGCCAGTTTCGGGTCGATCTATCCGGCGCTCACCCAGCTGGCGGGCGAGGGGCTGGTTACCGTCAGGGCGGAGGAGCAGTACGGCAAGCCCGACAAGAAGGTCTACGCCATCACGCCCAGCGGCCGCGATGCCCTGGCCCGGGCGATCAGCGTGGTTCCGGCCCGCGACAAGTACAAGTCCGAGTTCCTGTTCCAGATGCTGCTGCAGGAGTTCATCAGCCGCGACGTGATGCTGGTGGCGATCGACAAGCAACTCACCGAACTGAAGGGCGAACTGGCCCGCATCGCCGAGTGCCGGACGGCGGCCAGCGGCCATGCCGGCGCCGAGTTCGTGTCCGATTACGGCGAGGCCGTGCTGTCTGCCGGTGTCAAGGTTCTGACCGATAAGAAAACACAGCTGCTGCGGGCCATGGCGCCCCAGGCGGCAGAGTAAGCCCGGGAAAGCGACAAAATGATCAGGCGTATCCTTTATCTCCTCTTGGCAACCGTGGTGCTCGGCGGGCTCGCTGGCGCGATCGCCTTCTATGCCTTCGACTTCAAGCCGAAGATGCTGGCCACCGTCATCCTGGGGGCGCCGCGTCCGCCCGAAACGGTATCCGCGGAGGCAGCCCGCACCGAACAGTGGCAGCCGCAGATCTCGGGGATCGGCACGCTCACCGCCTCCAAGGGGATTGACGTCACGCCGCAGGCGGGTGGGACCGTCACCGAGATCAATTTCGAATCCGGCCAGAACGTGAAGAAGGGCGACCTTCTGGTCAAGCTCGACACCGCGTCCGAAGAGGCGGACCTGCGCTCGATCGCCGCCGAGCTGGCCAACACCGAAAGTGAACTGAAGCGCCGCCAGGGCCTCGCAGACAAGGGCATCATTGCGGTTACCGAACTCGACCAGCTGAAGACCAGGAAGCGGGTGCTCGAGGCGGGCATGGACCGCCGCCGCGCCGAGATTGCGCAGAAATACGTCTACGCGCCGTGGGACGGACGCGTCGGCCTGCGCGACATTGCGCTCGGCAGCTATCTGGCGCCCGGCCAGAAGATCGTCTGGCTGCAGAAGATCGATCCGATTTTCATCGATTTCCCGGTGACCGAGTCTGACTACGGACGGCTGGCGATGGGCGAGAAGGTGACGGCCACCTTCAACGCCTTCCCCGCCGAGAGCTTCACCGGCAAGATCGTGACGTCGGATGCCCGTGTTTCCGGCACGAGCCGGATGATCACCCTGCGCGCCGAACTCCCCAACCCCGATGGCAAGCTTGTGCCCGGCATGTATGCCGATGTGCGGGTCGATGTGGGCAGCGAGGAGCAGGCGGTGACAGTCCCGCAGACCGCAGTCACCTTTTCGCTCTATGGCGACAACGTCTTCGTGGTGAACACGGTGAAGGCGAAGGACAAGGACGGCAAGGACATTGACGAGCTGGTTGTCGAACGCCGCTTCGTCAAGGCGGGGCCGGTGCGCGAGGGGCGCGTGTCGATCGCCAGCGGCTTGAAGCCCGGCGACCAGGTGGTGACGGCCGGCCACAACAAGATCGACCAGGGCAGCAAGGTGGTGATCGACAATTCGATCGCTCTCAAGCTGCAGGACACCAGTTCCATCCAGTAAAGGCGGCACGCCATGCATTTCACCGATATCTTCGTCAAGCGGCCCGTGCTGGCGACAGTGATAAGCCTGCTGATCCTGCTGGCGGGCCTCCAGGCGGTGCTGAAGCTGCCGATCCGGCAGTTCCCGGAGGTATCGGACACCAAGATCGAGATCACCACGGTCTATCCGGGCGCCAACGCCGACCAGATCAAGGGGTTCATCACCACTCCCCTGCAGCAGGCGGTCGCCTCGACCGAGGGCGTCGACATCATCGAGTCACGGTCCTCGCAGAACGTCTCGACGATCACGCTGAAGCTGAGGCTCGATGCCGATGCCGCCCGCGCGCTTTCCGATGTGCTCTCCAAGATCAACGAGGTGAAGGGCCAGTTGCCGGAAGAGTCGAATGATCCCGTCGTCCAGCGCACGACCGGGGCCGGCTTCGCGCTGATGTACATCAGTTTCAAGTCGGAGCAGATGTCGGCGCCGCAGATTTCGGACTATCTCGACCGGGTGGTGAAGCCGAAGCTGCAGGCGATCAATGGTGTCGCGTCCGCTGAAATTCTTGGTGGCTCGACCTTCGCCATGCGGGTGTGGCTCGATCCCGAGAAGATGGCCTCGCTCGGCATCACGCCCCTCGACGTGCGGCAGGCCCTGGCGGCCAACAACTTCACCACTGCGGCGGGCGAGGTGAAGGGCGAATTCACCCAGCAGAACATCAATGCCCAGACCTCGCTCGAAACGCCGGAACAGTTCGAGTCGCTGGTGGTTGCGGTGCGCGGCGACGAGGTGATCCGCCTGGGCCAGGTGGCCACTGTCGATCTCGGCCGCGAGAACTACAATTCGACCTCGGCCTTCGACGGGCTCAAGGCCGTGTTCATGGGCATTCAGACGACGCCCGACGCCAATCCGCTGACCGTGATCGCCGAGGTTCGCAAGGCCGTCCCCGACATCCAGCGCATGCTGCCATCCGGTCTCGAGGTCAAGATTGCCTATGACGCGACTGAATTCATCAACGCCTCGATCTGGGAGGTCGGCAAGACGCTGGCCGAGGCCGGCCTCATCGTCATCGTGGTGATCTTCCTGTTCCTCGGCAGCATCCGTTCGACGATCATCCCGGTGGTGACGATCCCGTTGTCGCTGATCGGCGTCGCCCTGCTCCTGGTGGCGCTCGGCTATTCGATCAACCTGCTGACGCTGCTCGCCCTGGTGCTGGCGATCGGCCTCGTGGTCGACGACGCGATCGTCGTCGTCGAAAACATCCACCGCCACATCGAAGAGGGCATGCGGCCGTTCGACGCCGCCATCAAGGGCGCCCGCGAGATCACCGGGCCGGTCATCGCCATGACCATCACGCTGGCCGCCGTCTATGCGCCGATCGGCTTTACCTCCGGCCTCACCGGCGCGCTGTTCAGCGAATTCGCCTTCACGCTGGCCGGCGCGGTGATCGTGTCTGGCATCATCGCGCTGACCCTGTCGCCGATGATGACGTCCAAGATGCTGAAGCCGCATGCCAAGCTGTCGTGGTTCGGGAGGCTGGTCGAGCGGGTGTTTGGCGGCCTGCAGCGCTTCTACCGCCGCAGCCTCGACGGCACGATCCGCCAGCGCGCCGTCTTCGCCTGGATCGCGGTGCTGATGATCGTGCTGTCGGCGGTGCTTTACAACGCCATCAACCGCCAGCTTGCGCCGTCCGAGGACCAGGGCGTGCTGTTCGCCTTCATCAACGCCCCGGAGCCCACCAACCTCGACTACCTCACCACCTACACGGACGACCTCACCAAGACGATGCTGGCCGTACCGGAAAAGCAGAACCTTTTCGCGGTCAACGGTTTCCCAAGCTCTCATTCGGCCTTCATGGGGCTGATCCTGAAGCCGTGGGAGGAGCGTTCAAGATCGGATCTTTCGGTGATGGCCGAGCTGGAGCCCAGGTTCAAGGCGAATTCGGGCGTCAGTATCTTCGCAACCGCGCCGTCGGCGATCCCCGTGGGCGCGGGCGAATTGCCGATCGAATTCGTGCTCACCTATCCGGGCGACTACACCCGGCTGGCGGAGGTCCTCGACACGCTGAACGCCGAGGCGATGAAGAGCGGTCTCTTCATCTTCACCAATACCGATCTCCGGTTCCAGACGCCGCAGGTTGAGATCATCGTCGACAAGGATCGCGCCAACCAGCTCGGCGTCACCATGCAGGACGTGGGCGCCACGCTTGCGACGCTGCTCGGTGGCAACAATGTGAACCGGTTCACGGTCGATGGCCGCAGCTATCAGGTGATTCCGCAGGTGCCGCGCACCGAACGCGAGCCGGTTGACCAGATCCTGAGCTTCCGGATCAGGGCGGCGGACGGCCAGATGGTGCCGCTCTCGGCCTTCGCCACGGCGAGCAAGTCGGTGCAGCCAAACGGGCTTTCCACCTTCCAGCAGCTCAATTCGGCCATGCTGCAGGGTGTGCCGTTCCCTGGCCGTACCATCGGTGAAGGCATTGCGTTCCTGCAACAGAAGGCTGATGAAATCATGCCGCCGGGCATGGCTTACGACTTCAAGGGCGAGAGCCGGCAGTTCATCAAGGAAGGCAACACGCTCGCCGTGACCTTCGCAGTGGCGCTGCTGCTGATCTATCTGGTGCTGGCGGCGCAGTTCGAAAGCTTCCGCGACCCGTTCATCATTCTGATCGGCCTTCCGGCCACGGTGTTCGGCGCGCTGATCGTGCTGTTCGTGCTGGGCGAGGTCAACGGCGCGATGCAGAACAACCCGCCGGTCAATCTCGGGTCCGGCACGATCAACATTTACACCCAGATCGGTCTGGTGACTCTGATCGGCCTCATCGCCAAACATGGCATTCTGATGGTGGAATTCGCCAACAAGCTGCAGGAGACCAAGGGTTACGACAAGAACACCGCCATCAAGGAGGCGGCCGCTGTGCGGCTGCGCCCGATCCTGATGACCACCGCCGCCATGGTGATCGGCGTCGTGCCGCTGCTGATGGCAGCCGGTGCCGGCGCCAAGAGCCGCTTCGACATCGGCGTCGTGATCGCCGCGGGCATGACCATCGGGACGCTGTTTACCCTGTTCATCACGCCGGCGATCTATTCCTATCTCGCCCGCGACCGGCGGCACATGCACGATCTGGAGAATGCCTCCGATGTGCTGGCGCCGGTGGTGGGCTCGCCAGCGAATGATCGGGCTGTGCCCGTCGCCAGGGCGGCCGAATAATCATTGGAGACCGGCAACGGCCTCCCGCATGCGGGCCATGGCCTTGACGATCTCGGCCTCGCTGCAGGCAAATGAGAGCCGGATCGAGCCGGGCGCGCCGAAGGCGTTGCCCGGCACCGTGGCGACACCATGCGTTTCGAGCAGCCAGTCGCAGAAACTCCCGGCCGAATCGATCACGTGGTTTCCGGCTTTGCGGCCGATAAGGGCTGAAATGTCCGGGAAGGCATAGAATGTCGCCGGAATGTCGCCGATCCGCACCCCGGGCAGGGCGCGCAGCCCGGCCAGCACGAGGTCTCGGCGGCGGCGGTAGGCCTCGCGCATCTCCCTGACGGCCTCGCGCGGGCCTTCGAGCGCGGCGATGGCAGCGCGCTGCACGAACTGGTTGGCGCCCGCTGAAATCATGCTCTGCATGCGGCCCATGGCTTTGGCAATCGGTTCGGGTGCGGCGGCATAGCCCAGCCGCCAGCCGGTCATGGCGAAACCCTTGGAGAAGCCATTCACCGTGATGGTGCGCTCGCGCATGCCGGGAAGCGCGCCGATCGAGGCCATTTGGCCCTCGAAGATGATGTATTCGTAGCTCTCATCCGACATCACCATGAGGTTCGGATGCGCCTTCACCACCGCGGCGATGTCCGCGAGCTCGGCCGCCGTCCACACCGCGCCGGAAGGGTTGGAGGGCGAGTTGAGAATGATGAGCTTGGTGCGGGGTGTCACCGCCGCTGCGATCCGGCTGGCGGGCACCTTGTAGTTCTCTTCGACGCCGGCGGTGAGCACCACGGGCCTGCCGCCCGCAAAGCGCACCGTGATCTCGTAGGACACCCAGAACGGGGCCAGCATGATGACTTCGTCACCCTCGCCGATGATCGACAGGATGGCGTTGGCGATCGCCTGCTTGGCGCCATTGGCGAGGCAGATCTCCTGCGGGCCGTAGTCGAGGCCGTTCTCCTGTTTCAGCTTGCGCGACAGCGCGGCGCGCAGTTCGGGAATGCCCATCACCGGCGAATAATGCGTGAAGCCCGCCTGCATGGCGGCGGTGGCGGCCGCCTGGATATTGTCCGGCGTGTCGAAATCGGGCTCGCCCAGGGTGAGGCTCACCACATCCATGCCGCCGGCGCGCAACTCGCGGGCGCGCTGCGACATGCGGATGATGGGGCCTTCGTCAGCAGCCTGGCTGCGGGCGACGAGGAGTGCGGCGGGATCAAAACTGGTCATGGTGATCTCTATACTTCGGCAAGCTTGCCCGGTCGAGGCGGGGCGGGCATAAGGCCGCCATGCGAAATCAAGGCCTGATCACGATTCTTCTGCTGGCAGTCGCGGTGGCCGGCTGCGACGCGGGCTCCGGCGCGCGGATCACCCGCGACAAGACGGCGCCTGCGCCGGTGGCGGCGCGAAGCGAACCCATCTATTACAACGGCAAGACCTAAAAGCTTGATTTCGGCTCGGCTGGAGGAGGCGTCTACGACATGGCAGTCTCCGGCATGACGCCGAAGCAGCAGAAGGATGCCATCGCGGTGGCGACCTCTTCTCTCGCCTATTTCGCTTGCCCCGACGGTCAGCGCGGCAAGCTTACACAGAACCCCGTTTACGCCGAATCGAAATGGCGGATGAAGGCGCGCTGCGGCTGATCAATTGAATCGCCGGTCCAGCCAGTCCCGGGTGCGAAAATAGCGGCCGATCCATGGCAGGAACCAGGTGTTGCCGGTATAGAGCGGGTGATCGGGAAACTCCGGCCGGTCGAAAGCGCAGGTCCGGTTCGTCGTTCCCGCGATCTTGCGGGCCGTCTGGTGGCCGAGATAGCTCATCATGGCGATGCCGGAGCCATTGCAGCCCAGCGCGTAGTGCAGGTTGTCGAACTTGCCCATGTGGGGCATCTCGTCGAGGGTGAAGGCCACGTTGCCGGTCCAGGCATGGGTGATCCGCGTGCCTTTGAGCTGCGGGAAACGGTCTGTCATGAAGCGGTGGAGAATGGGCGCCGTTTCGACAGGGTCCGTGTGCCCGAACCTGGCGCGTCCGCCGAAGATCAGCCGTCTGCCATCGGGCGACATGCGGTAATAGGTCAGCACCCGGCGGGTGTCGGCGAAGGAGCGGTTCCTGGGGCTGATCGACGCCGCAAGATCCGGCGCGAGTTCCTCGGTGGCGATGATGTAGGACCCGACCGGCACCACCCGGCGCTGGAAGGCGGGCGTGACGGACCCCGTGTATCCGTTGGTGGCGATGATCACGTCGCCAGCCGCGATGCTGCCGCGCGGCGTGTCGACCCGCCAGCCGCCTGCCGTTTCGGAAAGCCCGGTGGCGGGCGTCTTCGATGCGATGGGAATGCCGCGTTGCTGGCAAAGGTCCAGCAGTCCCTTGAAGAACAGGGCCGGGTGGAGATGGCCGGCGCGGCCCACCACCAGGCCGCCGCGGTAATAGTCGGAGCCGATTTCCTCGCGCTGGCGTTCGGGCGGCACCAGATAGGCCTCGGCGCGGGCTGTGTGGTTCAGGAGTTCCACCTTGTGGGCCATGCCCTCGTAATGACTCTTGCACCAGGCGCCGAGGAAGTAGCCAGCCCTGGTCCAGCCGCAGGCGATGTTTTCGCGGGCGATCAGCGTTTCCACGTGTCCGAAGGCGTCGGCGGCGTCGTTCAGGAAAGGCTGGGCCTCGCTGTCGGTCATCGCCTTCGCCAGATAGCGCTTGCCGACATTGACCCCGCCCGACACCATGCCACCGTTGCGCGAGGAGCCGCCGAAGCCCGGCTCATGGGAATCGAGCACGAGGCAATCCAGCCCCTCGCGGTGAAGCTCCAGCGCCGCGTTGAGCCCGGCGTAGCCCGCCCCGATGATGACCACCCGCGCCGCTTTTGGCAGGGCGATATCCGGTAATGGCCGGGGTTCATAGGCCTCCCACCAGAAGGGGCGCGGCTTGAAATCGCTTGTGAAGATCGATCCGCTCATGATTGAAAAGCTTGCGCGATCCGGATCAGGCTTGCAAGCCATTGCCAAGCGGCCTCGCCTGTGGTCGTAACGGCGGCATGAAGACCGTCATCAAGACAATC
>DAISVW010000040.1:3719-12079 GCA_036826695.1 Aestuariivirga sp. | reverse complement strand
TCGGTCGCCGCTGCCGCGGCCCGCTCCATGGCCCGGTATCGGGAAATCAGGCTCCGGCCAAAGGGGGTGAGCGTGGCGCCGCCGCCCTTGCGCCCGCCGCTCCGTGACTCGACGCCCGGCGTGCCGAAGATGTCGTTGAGCTCGTCGATCAGTTCCCAGGCGCGGCGGTAGGACATGTTCAGGGCCCGGCCGCCCGCCGAGATCGAGCCGAGCAACGCGACCTGCTCCAGCAGCGCGATTTTTCCGGGGCCGACCCGGCGCTCTGGCCCAAAATCGAAGCGGATACTCAAGTCGGCCATGTTTTCGCTCTTTCCTGAAGACCTCATCATCGGCCAAACTGCAGTCCGAATCCAGTGGCGCGCAGCCGGGAGGACAGGCGCATGGCGGCGGTGCTCACCATCACGCTCAACCCGACGATCGACGTGTTCGGCGCGGCGGACGCCGTGAGGCACACCGAGAAAGTGCGGCTCCGCGACGCCACCTACGAGCCAGGCGGCGGCGGCATCAATGTGGCCCGCGTGATCGCCACGCTGGGCGGTGAGGTGGAGGCGCTGGCGCTGGCCGGCGGCGAGATGGGGGCGTTCCTGGCGCGGCTCGCGGCGGATGAGGGTCTCACCTTCCACCGCGTGGCGATCGCCGGCCTGACTCGGGTGGCGCTGATGGGGCGGGATCAGTCGACGGGGCTCGAATACCGTTTCCTGCCAGAAGGCCCGGAGGTGAGCGAAGCGGATGTCGAGGCCTGCGTGGGGATCATCGCGGCGCGGACCGAGGGCTTCGTGGTGGCCAGCGGCAGCCTGCCGCGCGGCGCGCCGGAGGACAGCTATGTGCGCATGGCAGGAGCCGCGGCCCGCAACGCCCTGCCCTTCGTGCTGGATACGTCCGGCAAGGCGCTGTCGGCGGCGCTCGGCCATGGCGGAGTGTTTCTGGTGAAGCCGAGCCGCGGCGAACTCGAAGCCCATGTCGGCCAGGCGCTCGATACGGCGGGAATCGCCGCCGCCGCGCAGGAACTGGTTTCATCCGGCAAGGCGCGCATGGTGGCGGTGACGCTGGGCGGCGACGGCGCGCTGCTGGCCTCGCCGGAGGGGCTGCTCCGGCTTCCCGCCATCGCCGTGCCGGTGCGCTCGGCGGTCGGCGCCGGCGACAGTTTCCTCGGCGCCATGGTCTGGGCGTTTACCCAGGACTGGCCGGTCGAAAAGGCCTTCCGCCTCGCCATGGCGGCGGGCGCGGCGGCGACCAGCAATGCCGGGACAACGCTCTGCAAGAAAGATACAGTCTACACACTATACGCACAGATGAGCTGAGCCCGATTCTGGACGGCTGTCGCCTCTGCGTGCTAACGTTCAGTTACTTTCTTGGTGGAGATCGGTGATGAAGTCATCCTTGACAGCCCTGCTGGCGCTGGCTGGCGTTGCACTCTTGGTTCCTGTGGCGGATGCCTGCACGCGCATCGTCTATAGCGGCAGCGGCGGCGCCTATTATGTCGGGCGCAGCATGGACTGGGCGGAGAACACCGGCACCGATCTCTGGGCTTTCCCGGCGGGCATGCAGCGCGACGGCGGGGTCGGCGACAAATCCATCACCTGGACCTCAAGATATGGCTCGGTGATCAGCGGCTTCTACAACGTAGCCTCGGTGGACGGCATGAACGATGCCGGGCTTGCCGGCAATGTGCTCTATCTCGCCGAAACCGACTACGGCGATGCCCAGACGTCCGGAAAACCGCTGATCTCGGTGGGCGCCTGGCTGCAATATGTGCTCGACAACTATGCCACGGTGGCCGAGGCGGTGGATGCGCTTTCGAAGGAACCATTTGCCATCGTGGCGCCGATCCTGCCCAATGGCGCGGCGGCGACCGGGCATCTCGCGCTGGCCGACAAGACGGGCGACTCGGCGATCCTCGAATACATCGGCGGCAAGTTGACCATTCATCACAGCGCGAAATACACGGTGATGACCAATTCCCCGGTGTTCGATCAGCAGCTGGCGATCAGCACATACTGGGACAATGTGGGCGGCACCAACTTCCTGCCCGGCGCAACCCGCGCGGCAGACCGCTTCGCGCGCATGAACTGGATGCTGAACGCCGTGCCGGCGGGCGCCGACCAGGATCTCGCCAATGCCTCGGTCATGTCAGTGATGCGGGCCATCTCGGTGCCGCTCGGCATCCAGGATCCGAAGTTGCCGAACATCGCCGCCACCCGCTGGCGCACAGTCTCCGACCTCAAAGCCAAGCGTTACATTTTCGAGAGCGTTTATGCCCCCTCGGGGGTCTGGGTCGACCTCGACAAGCTGAACCTCAAATCCGGCGCACCGGTCCTGAAGCTTGACCTGCAGGCGGATCCGATGCGGGCGGGCGAGATGTCAGCCGGTTTTGCGCCCTCCGAACCCTTCAAGTTCCTCGCGCCAAAGAGCTAACCACTCCGGTACCGTGGCGGACAAAATCCTTTACAGTTCCACAAGGAGAGAGGATTATTAAGGTCCTTGCGGCAATAGCCTTGCGCCGCAACCAGAAGGTTAACGGCTTGGAGAAACTCCAGATGAAGAAAGTTCTCGTGTTGTGCCTCACACTTCTTGCGGCGCCCACCCTGCTGGCCGACACCAGCTACGCCGTGCTGACCAAGCAGGAGCAGCGCAAGTGCGAACGCCGGGCCGAAAAGCGCGCCGATGAACGCACCGCGGGCAACGCGGTGGGCGGCGCCATCGGCGGCGCGGTGGTTGGCGGCATCCTTGGCGGCGTCATTGGCGGACCCAGCGGCCGCAACATCGGCACGGGAGCGGCAATCGGCGCCGGCGTCGGCGCGGTTGGCGGATCGGTGCGCAGCTCGCAGCGCTGGCGCGACTATTACTGGAAAGAGTACAACCGCTGCGTCAAGCAGTATCGCTGATCGTTCCGGTCTGGCGCGCGATGACGCGCTAGCGTTGCGGAGTCTTCGGTCTATCCAGTTCCCGACAGCCTTGGCTGTCGGTCTTGGGGCGGCTGTTTGAACGCCTTGGCAAAGACAGCAATCGAGGCTCCTGGGGATTGCAATCGATACCGATTTATCGCAATCGATTTTTTTCCATCGATGGGCTTGCCCTGGTTCGGGCACCAACAGGAGGGGGGTAGAATTGACCGGAAGATCCAGGATTGCCGCAGCATTGCTGATCTTGTCTGGTTCTGTTCCAGCGCTGGCTGACGACTCGGAGGAGCTCGCCACGCAGCTCGCCAATCCGCTGGCCGATCTGATCAGCATTCCGGTGCAGGGCAATTACAACAGCGGATTTGGTTCGCGGGAGGACGGACGTCAGCTGCTGACGAATTTGCAGCCGGGAATCCCCTTCAGCATCAACGAGGACTGGAACCTCATTTCCCGCACCATCCTGCCCATCGTCTGGCAGGACGAGATTTTCCCGGGCGCCGGAAGCCAGTTCGGCTTGGGCAACACCACGCAGAGCCTGTTCCTGTCACCCGCCAGGACGATGCACGGCATTACCTGGGGTGTTGGCCCCGTGCTGCTCCTGCCGACCGCAACCGACGAACTTCTGGGGCTTGATACTTTTGGCGCCGGCCCAACTGCTGTCGCCCTCTGGCAAGGCGGCGGCTGGACCGCCGGCATACTGGCGAACCAGATCTGGTCGGTCAGCGGCGACGAAGCGGATGAGGTGAACGCAACCTACCTGCAGCCCTTCCTGGCCTACACCACGGCCGATGCATGGACCTTCACACTCAACACCGAGTCGACCTACAACTGGCTCACTGACGAGTGGAGCGTGCCGGTCAACGCGGTGGTCTCCAAGCTCGTGAAGATCGACGGCAAGCTGCCGGTCAGCTTCTTCGGCGGCGTGCGCTACTGGGCGGACTCGCCCGAGGGCGTCGGACCCGAAGGCTGGGGCGCGCGGTTCGGCTTCACCGTCCTGCTGCCCAAAGGCGGACGCTGAGCAGTCTGCCCTGAAGCAATTCGGGAACGGCAGCGGGGTCGGCTTCTGTCGCGAAGATCAGCCCCCGACCGGGATCGGGGAGATCGCTGGCGTCGCGTGGCGGACAGTCCTGCCCCACTCCCATCACCCCGGGGCCTTCCTTTCCTTCTTCCATTGGCTTTCGCCAGCGGCAGAAGGAAACGCCCACGATCACGCGAAACACGCGCACCTCGCTCAGATTTCCCGAACCACCTCTCTTGAGGTCTGCGACGAGCGTCTCCATGGTCCGTCTCTGCCGATAGGCAGCAAGCGAATGCTTCGACCTGGCCAAACATGCGAGGACGAGGAAGATCGGCCGTCAGCGCTGCGGCGCCGCCACAAAGTCGGTCGCGCGTTTATGGGTTGACATGTCGATCCGCGCGACCTGTATATGTGAATGTTACTTCAATTGATCTTCGGGAATCTGGCGCCATGCTACGGATCAGAAACATCCTGCGTGTCCTGCACATACTGGGAGGGGTCTATCTTGGCACCTTCCTGTTTTCGCCCCTGATCGAAAACGCTGCGGCAACCACCGCGGCGCGCGTCGTGGCGATCGGCCTGCTCGTCTCAGGCGTTGCCATGTGGCAATGGAAACGCCTGGCCCCGCTGTTCGGCCGCACCGGCAACCGCCCCTGACATTGCGCGGTCGACGGCCAGGCCATGAGACCGCCGCATCATCGCACCCAATAAACAGCTGCCCCCTTGCTGCGGAGACCAGAAGTTGTGGCCGTCTGATTGCCACATGCCGGACGTCCGACCATCCGACGGTCGGATGGCGTCGGGACATGTCATATGTTCCCGGTCTGTTTTTTACAACTCCTTGATTTCCTTGGTGGGCGATGAAGGACTCGAACCTTCGACCCGCTGATTAAGAGTCAGCTGCTCTACCACCTGAGCTAATCGCCCGCCCGTCAAGGACGTTCGGCCCCGGAGAACCGGGGCCGATGGCGGGGTTCCTACATCGCCCGCCCTGCCCTGTCTACTGTCTTTTGAGCGCCCGGTTGACGCCGGAGAGAACCGCCTTCAGCGAGGCCACCACGATGTTCTTGTCGATGCCGACGCCGAACAGGCTCGTCCCGTCCGCCAGCCGCAATTCGACATAGGCTACGGCCGAGGCATTGGCGCCCATGCCCATGGCGTGCTCGCGGTAATCGGCGATGTCGAAGGTGAGGCCTGCCTCCTTGCGGATCGCATCGACGAAACCGTCAATGGGACCGTTGCCGTGACCGAGAATGGTTTTGAGATTGCCGTCCACGGTGATCTTCGCCACCACGTCCTGCTGGCCGTGATCGCTGCTGGCGCTGTGCGAGATGAGGCCGTAACGCCCGTTGCCCTCGAGATACTCGGACTCGAAGGCGCTCCACAGCCGCTCGGCGGGAACTTCCACGCCCTCGCCGTCGGCGATCGCCTGCACCACCCTGGAGAACTCGATCTGCAGGCGGCGCGGCAGCTCGATGCCATGCTCCTTCTCAAGGATATAGGCGATGCCGCCCTTGCCGGACTGCGAATTGATGCGGATCACCGCCTCATAGGTGCGGCCCAGATCCATCGGGTCGATCGGCAGATAGGGCACTTCCCAGAGCGGCGAATTGGACGCCGCCATGGCCTTGAAGCCCTTGTTGATCGCATCCTGATGCGAGCCCGAAAAAGCCGTGAACACCAGTTCCCCGGCATAGGGGTGGCGCGGATGCACGGGGAGCTGATTACAATACTCCGCCATCCGCACCAGATCGTTGATGTTGGAGCAATCGAGGCCCGGGTCGATGCCCTGGCTGTAGAGATTGAGCGCCAGCGTGACGAGGTCGACGTTGCCGGTGCGCTCGCCGTTGCCGAACAGCGTGCCTTCGACGCGGTCGGCGCCGGCGAGCAGACCAAGCTCCGTCGCCGCCACCGCGCAGCCGCGGTCATTGTGCGGGTGGAGCGAGATCGACAGGCAATCGCGCTGCCTGATGTTGCGGCAGAACCACTCGATCTGATCAGCATGCACATTGGGCGTCGACATCTCGACGGTGGCAGGAAGGTTGAGGATCAGCTTCTTCTGCGGCGTGGGCTGATAGCAGTCCATCACCGCCTCGCAGATCTCTTTCGCGAATTCGAGCTCGGTGCCGGTGAAGCTTTCAGGAGAATATTCATGGCGGATCACCTCTTCCATGCCGAACTCGCGCTCCAGCCGGCTGATCAGGCTGGCGCCCTTGACGGCGATGTCGATGATCCCCGGCTTGTCGAGCTTGAACACCACCCGGCGCTGCAATTCCGAGGTGGAGTTGTAGAGGTGCACGATGGCGCTCTTGACGCCTTTGAGGCTCTCGAAGGTGCGGCGGATCAGCTCCTCGCGGGACTGGGTGAGCACCTGGATCGCCACCCCGTCGGGGATCTTGCGGTTGTCGATCAGATGGCGGACGAAATCAAAGTCCGTCTGCGAGGCGGAGGGAAAACCCACCTCGATTTCCCTGAAGCCCATGTTCACCAGCGCGTCGAACATGCGCATCTTGCGGTCGAGCCCCATCGGCTCGATCAGTGACTGGTTGCCGTCGCGCAGATCGACCGAGCACCAGACGGGCGGCTTGGTGAGGGTGCGGTTCGGCCACTGCCGGTCCGGCAGGCTGACGGATGGACTAGGGCTGGATTTTTCGCTGGGAGAGGTCATCCTGGCGGGGCTCTTCCGGATTATCCTGGCTTGGCTTGCTGGCTTGGCGCGATCCCCCGAGAGCCAGGGCAGAAGCCCGGCCGGCCCTCAGGGGCAGCTAAGCAGCAGGCGGCCAAGCGCGGCGGGCGGCAAGGAGGCCGCCGGGACGAACATGATGTTCCGCGCATTGGACATGGGAGTTCTATAGAGGAGCGCCGGACGCCCCGCAACCGCCAGTTTGCGGCGAATGACTTGGCATCCTGAATGGCGCGCGCTATAGGCCACGCCGAGGGACATGGGTCAATGAAACAGCTGTTTTTCGCGCTATCCGCCGCCGCCATGCTGGCGACCCCGGCATTGGCGCAATCCTGTGGCGACAATCTGAAAGCCTTTGACGCCGCCCTGGCTGCGGCCGAGATCGAGCCCGATGCCAAGGCCCAGCTCCAGGACATGCGCGCCCAGGCCGCCGATCTCTGCGCGGCGGGCAATGAGGAAGAGGCCAACGACGTGCTGTCGGAGGCCAATGCCATGCTGGGCGATCAGTAGCGGGTCAGGTCTCGAAGGCGAGCACGGCGAGGATGATGGCGAACAGCGCCGACATCCAGACGCCCGCCACCAGCAGTTCGAGGCGCGGGTAGAGCGACTGGTCGCCGGTGCGCATCATGCGGCCCGCCGTCATCCGGGCGAGACCATGGCAGAGGGTGAGCAGCACGACAAATCCCACCTTGACCATGAACCATACATTGGGTTCCGCGTCCGGCGGCAGGTTCAGCCACAGGCCAATGCCGGTAATCCAGATCGCCAGGATCACAATGCCCGCGATGCGGGCCAGCACCCGGCGCTGGATGTCAATCGCCGCGCGGCGCTCGCCCTGGTCGCCCGCCGCGATGCGGATGTTGACGTAATTGGCGATGCTCATGCCGGTGCCGGTGGCAATGGCGATGAAATGCGCGATCAGCAGAATGGTCTTCATTTGGCAGGAACCTCTCCCCAGGGGTTGACGGGATAGAACGCCACCGCCCCCGGCACCCCCGGACTCGATCCACGGTGCATTTATTGGCCACGAAGAGGATGCCATGGTCAAGCCATGGCATGATGAGGTCGTAGCCTCATCACACCCGGGCTTGACCCGGGTGTCCTCTTGCCGGACACAGCAAAAATCCCAACCCCTCCAGCCGTCAGACCTCCAGCACGCCCGACATGATTTGCACCGCCTGTCCGGCCACCCGCACCGCCGCCAGCTTCGCAGCCGCAACATCGGCCTCCAGCCAGAGATCGGACGGACGGCCCATCTCATAGCCCTGCTCCAGCCTGAACCGGCTGGTGCCTTCGGCCAGTTCGCCCGCGGCAAGCAGCTGCGCGGCAAGGATGGCGGTGGCCGAGCCGGTGGCGGGGTCTTCTGGAATGCCCTCGCCGGGCGCCAGGGCCCGGGCACGGAAAGCTGTCTCGGGGTGATCGCCCCCGCGCGTATAGAGATAGGCCATAATCGTCCCGAGGCCACGGAAGTTGTCAGTCCAATAGGGTTCACAGGGCCGCGCCCGGGCGAGCGCCTCGCGGTTATTCATGGGCACGTAGAGAAAACGCGGGCCGCCCTCCAGCACCCGCATCGCATGCGATCCGAAGCCGACATCGGATGCGTCAATCCCCAGGCCACGCGCCATGTCCTCCGGCGGCGGCACGGGAACATCCACCGCAAATGGCGTCACCGGCGCGGTGAACTGGGCGCGCGGCACGTCGCCGATCCGCGAAACCTTCACCTGCACTAGGCCCGCCACCTCTTCAAGCACCAGCGAGG
>DAISVW010000040.1:0-3709 GCA_036826695.1 Aestuariivirga sp. | reverse complement strand
CGAGTGCTCGAACCCGCACCCCGGCTTTTATTTCTTCTGCGCCTGATGAATGGCGCAGCCAACCGTCGGGTGGCCGGCGAAGGGGATCTCCGCCGTGGGAAAGAAGATCCGCACGCTGGCCGCATGCGCCGGGTCCTTCGGACTGCGCACGAAGATCGTCTCCGAGAGGTTGAACTCCCGGGCGATCGTCTGCATCTGCGCGTCCGTCAGCGCATCCGCCTCCTCGACGATGGCAAGCGGGTTGCCGCCGAAGCGGCGGTTGGTGAACACGTCATAGGTATGGAAGGGAAGCTTCATGACGTCAGCGCCTCATAGACCAGCTTGAGCGAGATCAGGAACAGCGCCACCTCGACCAGCCGGTAGAACAGCTTCTCCGGGATGACGGTGGTGAGCCTGTAGCCCAGAAGCGCCCCGACGACAGCCACCGGCGAGAGCATGGCAGCCACCTCGAGATTGCTCACGTTGAACTGCCCCAGCGCCCAGTAGGGAATGACTTTTACAAGGTTGATGATCGCGAAAACGATTGTGCTGGTACCCGCGAACACCATCTTCGGCAGCCGCTGCGGCAGCACATAGGTCTGGTAGGGCGGCCCGCCGGTGTGCGAGACGAAACTGGTGAAGCCGGCAATCGCCCCCCAGAACATGCCGCGCGGCACATCGGCGGGCCGGGGCGGAGCGTCGGCGTTGCGAAGCACCACGGTAGCGCAGTAATAAAGTCCTACCAGCCCGACAAGCAGCGTCACCATCCATTCCTCGGTGATGCGCGCCGTGGCCCAGCCCAGCCCCACCCCGCCGATCATGGCCGGCACCAGGATCGCCAGGTTGCGGCCACTGTATTGCTTGCGATAGGCCCACAGGCCCACCATGTCGCTCACGATATAAACCGGCAGCAGCAGCGCGGCGGCGGCAACTGGCGGCATTACCAGCGCCAGCAGCGGCACGCCCAGCACGCCCACCATGGGAAGCCCGCCCTTCGAGGCGCCGACGAAGAAGGCTGCCGCCCCGGCCACCAGGAAGAACAGCAGGCTGAATTCGATCACGCGGTTTCGGGGCCCAGCGCCAGGCTGCGATAATCCTGCTTCAGGAAAAGGCAGAGCATCTCGACCACGAATTCATGGTCCTGGCGCTGCGGCACGCCCGACACGGTGACCGCCCCCACCACGCCGGTCCCGGCGAGGTGAACGGGAAAGCCGCCGCCCGCCATGGCATGGTCCATCGGGTCGATGCCGCGCAAAGCGTCGAAGGCCTTGCCCTGCAGCTGGTATTCGCGGCCCACCCGGTAGGAGGACTTGTGGAAGCGGTAGACGGTATTGGTCTTGCGCCGCACCCAGTCCGGGTTCTCCGGCGTCGTCCCGGGAAGTGCCGCGTAGAACAGCGGCCGGTTGCCGATGCGGATGTCGATCACGAAGGGAAGCCCGCGGTCGACCGAGCTCTGCCGCATCAGGCTTCCCAGCGCCCAGGCATCCGCCTCGCTGAAACTCGCAAAACGCAGCACCTCTTCCTGCCGCACAATCTGCGCGATATCGGTTTCGAGACTCATGTCCAGCCCTCCTGTCGCTGGCTTTCTCCCACCTCCAGGCAAATAAGGCAAATGCCGCGCGGAAAAGCGCCTGGCGAAATCGGCAGCGCTGCCTTCGATGCTCGCCGGGCCGGGACAAGTCTTGTGGACGCACGCTCAGTCTTCCCTTCCACCGATCTCCCTCGCCCTAGTGGGGGAGGGGAAGGAGGCGGGTACGTGAAGGGTCATTCAGCTCCAAGCTGCCGGGCGCCGCACATGGCGTCTCACCCCCCGTCCACGCGGCGGAACCATTCGGCCTCGTCGATCACCTCGACGCCGTGTTTCTCAGCGTCCTTGAGCTTCGAGCCGGCGCCGGGGCCGGCCACCAGGAGATCAGTCTTCTTCGATACGCTGCCGGCCACCCTGGCGCCCAGCCGTTCCGCCATGGCTTTCGCCTCCTCGCGCGTCATGCGCTCAAGCGCGCCGGTGAACACCACCGGCTTGCCGGAAACAGGCGATGACGCGCTGCGGGCCTCAAGCGGCGTCACCGTCACATGTTTCAGAAGCTCGTCCACCGCTTCAAGATTATGCGGCTCGGCGAAGAACTGCGCCAGCGCTTCGGCCACAACCTCGCCGATGCCGTCGATGGCGGTGAGTTCATCCCACGCCTCGCCCGCCATGCCCCCGGCTGCACTCATCCGTTCACGGAAGTGTTCCGCCGTCTCGTAAGCCCGCGCCAGCGCCCGGGCAGTGGTTTCGCCCACATGACGGATGCCCAGCGCGAAGATGAACCGGTCCAGCGCCACGCTGCGCCTGGCGTCGATGGCGTCGAACAGCTTGCGCACGCTGGCCTCGCCCCAGCCTTCGCGGTCCTTCAGCCGCTTCAGCGACCGCCGGTCGCGCGCTTCCAGCGTGAAAACATCATGTGGCCACTGGATCAACTCGTCGGCATAGAGCTCGGCGATGATCTTGTCGCCCAGGCCCTCGATGTCGAACGCGTTGCGCGAGGCAAAATGCTTGAGCCGTTCAACGCGCTGTGCGGCGCAGATGAGGCCTCCAGTGCAGCGCCGCACTGCATCGACCTTGCCGCCATCCCGCTCCTCGCGCACGGCATGCGAGCCGCACACCGGGCAAGTGTCGGGGAAGCGGTAGGGTTTGGCGCGATCCGGGCGCTTCTCCGCCACGATGCCGAGGATTTGCGGGATCACGTCGCCCGCCCGCTGCACGATCACCGTGTCGCCCTCGCGGATATCCTTGCGGACAATCTCGTCTTCATTGTGCAGCGTCGCATTGGTGACGACGACGCCGCCCACCGTGACGGGGGTCAGCCGCGCCACCGGCGGCAGCGCACCGGGGCGCCCGACCTGGATGTCGATCTTCTCGAGACGTGTCGTTGCCTTCTCGGCGGAGAACTTATGCGCCAGGCCCCAGCGCGGGCTGCGCGAGACAAAACCCAGGCGCTGCTGCCAGTCAAGCCGGTTCACCTTGTAGACGACGCCGTCGATGTCGTAGCCAAGCCCGGCGCGCTCCGACTCGATCATGCGATAATGCGCCAGAAGCTCATCGACCGAGCGGCAGAGCTTCATGAGTGGATTGGTGGGAAGCCCCCAGGAGGCGAAGGCCTCGATCACCCCCATCTGGGTGTCCGCCGGAAGTTGCGGCGCCTCGCCCCAGGCATAGGCGAAGAACTTGAGTGGCCGCGCCGCCGTCACCGCCGGATCGAGCTGACGGAGCGAACCCGCCGCGGCGTTGCGCGGATTGGCGAAAGGCTTCCGCTTCTCGGCTTCCTGCCTTGCATTGAGCTCCGCGAAATCGGCCTGCGACATGTAGATTTCACCGCGCACCTCGATCAGCCCGGGGGCGGATCTCGGCAGCCTCCGCGGCACGCCGGCCATGGTCATCACATTGGCGGTGACGTTCTCGCCCTCATAACCATCGCCGCGGGTGGCTGCCTGGACCAGGGCGCGGTCTTCGTAGCGGAGCGAGATCGACAGGCCGTCGATCTTGGGTTCGGCGGTCATCGCCACGGGTTCGTTTTCGTCAAGATCGAGGAAGCGGCGGATGCGGGCCACGAAATCTCGCACATCCTCGTCGCTGAAGCCATTGGCGAGCGACAGCATGGGCACCGCATGGCGGACCTTGGCGAATTTCTCCGCCGCCCCGGCGCCCACCGTCCGCGAAGGCGAATCCGCCCGCACCAGATCGGGAAAG
>DAISVW010000039.1:0-12133 GCA_036826695.1 Aestuariivirga sp. | reverse complement strand
CAGCGTCCTTTCGAGATCGGCTACAAGACCATGAACGCGCTGCGTGACATGAAGGACGGCAAGGCGTCGCCCTCCTACGCGACCTACACCGGCCTCGACGTCTGCACGCCGGAAACGGCCGATACCTGCATCGCCAAGTAAGGCTCCGCGGCTATCTGATACCTGGAAGGCGGGGAGAGATCCCCGCCTTCTTTCATGGTGAGTGCGCCGCTATTCGAAAACCACCACCTCGATGGCGGTGGGATCGTAGTTATTGCAGGGGTTCAGCATCTGCGGGCAGTTGGAGATCACCGCCAGCACATCCATTTGGGCCTTGATGTCCACATGGTCGCCGGGCCGCGACGAGCCGAGCGCGATGGCGGCATCGCCCGCCGCCCCCACCGGCACGGTCATGAACCAGTTGACGTTCGGCACGATATCGCGCCAGCCGAGACCATAAGGCTCCAATGCACTCAGGAAGTTCTCGCGGCAGCCCGGGTTTGGAACACCGTAAAGCATGCCGTTGGACGGCGCCGAACAGCAGCCGCCGATGGTGTCATGGCCGCCGAACGTGTCAGCCGTGATGGCGAACAGCGGCCGCGCCCGGTCCGAGTACAGCAAGTCGCCGGTGGTGAGCAGGATATGCCCCGCCTTCTTGATGGTGTTCGGCGCATGATAGCGTTCGAAGAAATCCCTGGCATTGTAACAGAGGAAGTCCACTGCCTGCTGGCCATGGCTGTCGATGATGCGGAGCGTCTGGTCTTGAGCGATGATGCGGCTCCAGGGCGCCCTGGCGGCGATCGTCTCGCGGTGGATTTCGCGCATCAGCCGATCCGCGTCTCGAACAGCCGGCCCCACTGCGGCATCGTATCGTCCACGCCCGCCAGCCGCAACGCATGCCATGCCATGGCATGGTTCGACGAGGTGACGGGCACGCCGGTTTCCGCCTCGATCGAGCGGGCCGCGTGCGCGAGGCGCACCGATGTGCAGGAGACGAATACTGCGTCCACGGTGGCCTCGGCCAGGATGGTTTCGACGCCGCGGCGCACCGAGGCGGGCGTGATGCGCGCCACCTTGCCATCATCCGGCTCGTTGAAGGAGCCGAACACCGGAACCTCGAAGCCTCGGGCCGCGATATAGTCGGCCACGATGCGGTTCACGTCAGCGCGATAGGGCGTCAGCACGCCGATGCGCCGCGCCTTCAGCGCCCGGAAGGCGGCGAAGGCTGCGGTGTTGGGGGGCGCGCACCTGGCTGTGGGCCGCGCCGAGCGGATGCGCGCGAACACCTTCTCCTCGCCGATCGCCATCGACGCCGAAGTGCAGCCGTAGGCCACAACGTCCAATTCGGTACCGGGCAGGATCACGTCGGTTGCCGCCGCGATGCGCGGCTCCATGGCGCGCAGCGTTTCAGGCGTGATGAGATTGTCGTTGAGGATGCGGCTCTGGTAGAGCGCGATGCCGTCGAGGCCGCCCAGAATGGCGCGCCATTCATGTTCGATGGTGAAATCCGTGGCCAGCACCAGAAGCCCGATCCTGGCCCGGCTGGCGATGCCGCCATCAGTCTCGAAGGGAAGATTCTCGATCAGCCGCATGCCGCCGCTGGAGGCCCCGGCCGGTGATCTGTCGTTCATGACCGTTTTCTCCGCCTTGCAGGATTTGTATCAGAGAAAACTGCCGGCTCCTATAGTCCGGTCCGTCATGATTCGCGTGATAGACAGGATCAGCACACTACCGGCCACCCTCCGTGGCGGGCTTTGTTTCGCGGCCGGTCTGGTCGCCGCGCTTGGCCTGCCTCCGGTCGGCGCCTGGCCGCTGGCTTTCCTGGGATTCCCGCTGTTTCTGTCGCTGCTGGCGGCGGAGAAGCGTGGCTTCCTGGCGGGATGGCTGTTCGGGCTTGGCTATTTTGGCCTGGCCCTGCACTGGATCGCCTTTGCCTTCCTGGTCGAGGCCGAAACCTATCTCTGGATGATGCCGTTCATGCTCGGCATTCTGGCCGGCGGCATGGCGCTCTACTGGGGTCTGGCAGCCCTGGCGGCAAAATGGCTGGGCGGCCGGGGCGCATCGCTGGCGCTGGCCTTCGCGGCCTCGGTCGGCACAATGGAGTGGCTGCGCGGGCATTTGTTCACCGGTTTCCCGTGGGCCGCGCCCGGCCAGATGGCGGACGCCATGGGCGGGGTCGCGCAACTCTGCTCAGTCATCGGCATGACGGGGCTCACGCTGCTGATCGTGCTCTGGTCCTCTCTGCCCTATGCCTTTCTGGCGGACCAGCGCCGCCCGGTGCGGGCCGGAATGGTCGGGCTGGCGCTGTTGCTGGCACTCGGCTGGGGCTGGGGCGCGTGGCGTCTGGCGGAAGCTGACAACGCCATGCTCGCCGGCGTCTCCTTCCGTATCGTGCAGCCCAATGTGCCGCAGGAGCAGAAATGGCGAGAGGAAAACACCCGCGCCATCTTCGATGACCTGTTGCGGCTCTCAGCCATGCCCACCGTCGGCCGGCCGGACGGCATCGGCAGCGTTACGCATCTCTTGTGGCCAGAATCGGCGGTTCCGTTCCTGATCGACGAGAGCCCCGGCGCCAGAGCCGAACTGGCGCCGCTGCTGGGCGGCCGCACGCTGCTGATCACCGGCGCCCTCCGGCTGGACCGCACCGCAACGCCGGAGCCCAGCGTCCACAACAGCGTCATTGTCTTCGACGGCCAGGCGGAGCCGGTGGCGCGCTACGACAAGTGGCGGCTGGTTCCGGGGGGCGAGTTCCTGCCGCTGGGCTGGCTGCTCGAACCTCTGGGGTTTCGCCGGGTGGTGGAAACGCCGGGAAGCTTCACCGCCGGGCCGGGACCACGGACCTTGATGCTTCCCGGTGGACTCCGCGTGGCGCCGCTTGTCTGTTACGAAGTGATCTTTCCGCATCGGCTGATTGACCCCGGGGACCGGCCACAGGTGATCGTCAACGTCACCAATGATGGCTGGTTCGGACGCTCGACCGGCCCCTACCAACATCTGGCGCAGGCGCGTCTCCGGGCGATCGAACAGGGGCTCCCGATCCTCCGCGCGGCCAACACCGGCATCTCTGCAGTCATCGACCCGTACGGCCGGTTCAAGCACGTGCTGCCGCTTGGGACGCAGGGAGTGATCGATGCCGAGGTTCCTCACGCGCGTCAACCGACAATCTACGCGCGCTGGGGCGATTTCCTGCTGCTGCTTCAGGTCTTGGCAGTTCTTGTAGCGAGCATGGCTGTCAGACAATTGTAAGTTGTTGAATGTTGTGCGAAGACTTGTTATAGGCAGTTTGGGTTCGGTAGGGTTTACAGGGGATATGAATTGCCCGCCCCGATCTACTATACTATAAAGTGTAATCCGTGGCTGGTAAGGTCAGCATGGCTGTCAATTTCCAACCCGGACAACCAGGTTTTGGGCCGCAGGCCAGAACGTCCGGGGAAGTCATGACACGACGCGATCCGAATTTTGTCGATGCGCATGTGGGAAGCCGTATCCGCATGCGCCGCCAGCTCATCGGCATGAGCCAGGAACGGCTGGGCGAACTGCTCGGTATCACCTTCCAGCAGGTGCAGAAGTACGAAAAGGGGTCGAACAGGATCAGTTCGAGCCGCCTTTACTTTACGTCAAAAATCCTTGGCGTCCCGGTTCAGTTCTTTTTCGACGATCTTCCCGGCGCCGACGAGCACGGCGGGCTCGGTGAGCTGCGTGAGGAGGATGCGGTGCTCTCCGCCCTCATGAATGTCGAGGGCGTGACACTGGCCAAGGCCTTCCGGGATGCCGACAGCAACAACAAGCGCAAGCTGATCTCGGTCATCGCCCGCGTCATCGCCGAAACCAAGGAATAGGTTCAAGCAATCCGCAGCGTCCGGTACCTCCAGCTTGACCTCCCTTGGCAAGGCTGCCAATAAGCGCCCCACAAAAAGACGGGGGCTTCGAAGACATATGCCGCGCAAGAATTACGTGTTCACCAGCGAATCGGTTTCGGAAGGCCACCCGGACAAGGTGTGCGACAGGATATCCGACGAGATGGTCGATCTTTGCTATCGCGAGGCGCTGGAAATTGGCTTCGACCCTTGGGCGGTGCGGGTTGCCTGCGAGACGCTCGCCACCACCAACCGGGTGGTGATCGCCGGCGAGACCCGGGGTCCCGCGTCGGTAACCAAAGCCAAGATCGAGGCTGCCGCGCGCCAGGCAATTCGCGACATCGGCTATGAGCAGTCCGGCTTTCACTGGCAAACGGCCAGGGTCGAGATTTTGCTGCACAGTCAGTCATCGGACATCGCGCAGGGCGTGGACTCGGGTGAGAAAAAGGAAGAAGGCGCGGGCGATCAGGGCATCATGTTCGGCTATGCCTGCGACGAGACACCCGAACTCATGCCCGCTCCGATCTACTATGCGCACCGCATCTTGAGGCTGCTCTCCGAAGCGCGCCACAGCGGCAAGGAAAAGGCGCTCGGCCCCGATTCCAAGAGCCAGGTGAGCGTTGTCTACAAGAACGGCAAACCAGTCGGCGTCAGCCAGATCGTGGTATCGCACCAGCACACCGATGAAAACCTGTCGTCCGCCGACGTCTTGCGGATCGTCAAGCCATATGTGCAGAAGGCGCTGCCCAGGGGCTGGATCACCAAGAACACCGTCTGGCACGTCAACCCGACCGGCAAGTTCTTCATCGTCGGCCCCGATGGCGACACCGGGCTCACCGGACTCAAGATCATCGTCTATACCTATGGCGGCGCAGCACCCCATGTCGGCGGCGCCTTCTCAGGCAAGGACCCCACCAAGGTAGACCGCTCTGCCGCCTACGCGGCGCGCTATCTCGCCAAGAACGTCGTGGCGGCCGGGCTCGCCCGGCGCTGCACCATCCAGCTGTCCTATGCGATTGGCGTGGCGCAGCCGCTGTCGATCTATGTCGATACCCATGGCACCGGCAAGGTGGCGGAAGCCAAACTTGAAAAGGCCATCGCCAAGGTAATGGATCTTTCGCCGCGCGGCATCCGCACCCATCTCAATCTCAACCGGCCGATCTATGCGCGCACCGCCGCCTATGGCCATTTCGGCCATACGCCGGACAAGGACGGCGGCTTCTCCTGGGAGAAGACGGATCTCGTCAAGGCGCTCAAAGCCGCGGTGAAGTGATCCTCGCGGAAAAACGCTTCCAGTTCTACGGGCGGCGCAAGGGGAAATCCTTGCGCCGTCATCATTCGGAGCTGATGGATCAACTGCTGCCGAAGTTGCGCGTTGATATCAGCAATCCGCTGGCCGGCTCTGACGCGCGGCGCTGGCTCGAAATCGGCTTTGGCGGTGGCGAGCATCTGGCGCATCAGGCGGCACTTCAACCGGAAATCTCGTTCATCGGGGCGGAGCCCTTCGTCAACGGCGTCGCCAAGCTCCTCGCGCTTGTTGAAGAAAACAAACTCGCCAATGTGAGGATCCATGACGGCGATGCCCGGCCACTGCTGGAAGCCCTGCCCCCGGCATCCTTCGAACGCATCTATCTGCTCTATCCCGACCCATGGCCAAAGGCGCGGCATAACAAGCGCCGCTTCATCAGCGCTGAGACGCTGACGCAGTTCCACCGCATCCTTTGCCCGCACGGCCTGTTCCTGTTCGCCAGCGATATTGACGACTATGTCGCCTGGACCAGGCAGCATGTGACGGCCCATGGCGGCTTCGCGGCGGAAGCAGACCCAGCGCAGCCCTTTCCGGACTGGATCGAAACCCGCTACGAGGCCAAGGCCAGGCGCGAGGGCCGGAGGCCGGCCTACCTCACCTTCCGGCGAAGGTGACCTCCGACGAGGGCCTTGCCAAATGTCCCTGGGCCGACTATGTAAATCGCAACTTAGGTTCACTCACATAGCCACGAAAGTGGAGATCGCGAGTGGGTCCCGGCTCCGGGGCCCGCTTTTTTGTTGCCTGAAAGGGCTCTTATGACGGCCGAGACGAATATCAGACTGGCCCGCGAGACGGGCCCCGCGCAGCGGGTGGCAACGCTTGCCGAGCCTGTGCTGGAAGGCATGGGGTTCCGGCTGGTGCGGGTGCGCATGAGCGGGCCCACCCTGCAGATCATGGCCGAACGGCCGGACGGCAGTTTCACCATTGATGACTGCGAAGCGGTGAGCCGCGCCCTTTCGCCCATACTCGACGTCGAGGACGTGATCCCCAGCCGCTATCACCTCGAGGTGTCCTCGCCAGGCATTGACCGGCCGCTGGTGAGGCCCGCCGACTTCGAATCCTGGGCCGGCCATGAGGCAAAGATCGAGATGGCGGTGCCCGCCGCCGGGCGCAAGCGCTTCCGTGGAAAACTCGAAGGCTATGAGAACGGCGAGGTCAGGCTGTTCATCGAGAACCCGGAAGGCGCCGCGAGGGAACCAGTATTGATCGGCGTACCCTTCGCGGACATCTCCGATGCCAGGCTGGTGATGACCGATCAACTGATCGAAGCGGCGCGGAGCCGCCAGACGCCCAAGGGCTATGGCGACGGCGCCGAGATCGACGAAGACCAGATTTCGCAACAGAGGAGCGAAGACAATGGCTGATTATGGCGTGAGCGCCAACCGGCTGGAACTGCTGCAGATCGCTGACGCTGTGGCGCGCGAGAAATCGATCGACAAGTCGGTCGTGCTGCACGCCATGGAAGAGGCGGTGCAGAAGGCCGCCAAGGCCCGTTACGGCGCCGAGAACGAGATCGTCGCCGAGATCGACGCGAAGACCGGCGAAACCAGGCTGCAGCGCCTGCTGCTGGTGGTCGAGACGGTGGAGAACGAGGCGACCCAGATCAGCCTCGTAGACGCCCAGCGCCGTAACCCGGCGGCCAGCATCGGCGACCAGATCGCGGAGCCTCTGCCGCCCATCGAATTCGGCCGCATCGCTGCGCAGAACGCCAAGCAGGTGATCGTCCAGAAGGTGCGCGACGCCGAGCGCGACCGCATGTACGCCGAATACAAGGACCGCATCGGCGAGATCGTGCATGGCGCGGTAAAGCGCGTCGAATATGGCAACATCATCGTCGACCTCGGGCGCGGCGAAGGCATCATCCGGCGCGACGAATCGCTGCCGCGCGAAGTGTTCCGCCCAGGCGACCGGGTGCGCGCCTATGTCTATGACGTGCGCCGCGAGCAGCGTGGCCCGCAGATTTTCCTGTCGCGCACCCATCCAGAATTTATGGCCCGCCTGTTCGGCCAGGAAGTGCCGGAAATCTATGACGGCGTCGTTGAGGTTGTGGCGGTGGCGCGCGATCCCGGCAGCCGCGCCAAGATCGCGGTGCGCTCCAAGGACAGTTCCATCGATCCCGTCGGCGCCTGCGTGGGCATGCGCGGCAGCCGCGTCCAGGCGGTGGTGAACGAGCTGCAGGGCGAGAAGATCGACATCCTCCAGTGGACGCAGGACGTGGCCTCCTTCGTGGTCAACGCGCTGGCTCCCGCCGAAGTCACCAAGGTCGTGCTCGACGAGGAAGCGGAGCGCATCGAGGTGGTGGTACCGGACGAGCAGCTGTCGCTGGCCATCGGCCGGCGCGGTCAGAATGTGCGGCTTGCTTCCCAGCTTACCGGCTGGGACATCGACATCATGACCGAGGCCGAGGAATCCGAGCGCCGCCAGAAGGAATTCGCGGCGCGCACCGAGCTGTTCGTGAATGTGCTCGACGTTGACGAGACGCTGGCTCAGCTGCTGGCCTCCGAAGGCTTCGCCAATGTCGAGGAAGTGGCTTATGTCGACCTCCGGGAAATTGCCTCGATCGAAGGCCTCGACGAACAGACCGCCGAGGAGCTCCAGAACCGGGCACGGGAATATCTCGAACGCCAGGCGGCGGAGCTTGACGAGCGGCGCATCGCGCTGGGCGTCGCGGATGAGCTGAAGGACATCGAAGGCCTGAGCCCCGCCATGCTGGTGGCGCTGGGCGAAGCGGGCGTCAAATCCATCGAGGATCTGGCGGGCTGCGCGACCGATGATCTGATCGGCTGGACGGAGCGCAAGGCTGGCGGCGCCGTCAAGCACAAGGGCGCCTTCTCCGACCTTGAGGTGAGCGCCGACGAGGCCAATGACCTGATCATGAAGGCCCGCATCGCGGCGGGCTGGATCGAAGCGCCGGCCGAGATCGCGGTGGAGCCGGAAAGCGGCGAGGTGAGCGCCTGAGCGAAGCACCGGTCAGAGAGACGGAGGCGGATCAGCCTTTGGCCGACCGCATGTGCATCGTCACCCGCCAGGTGAAGGACGAGGCGGATCTGGTCCGTTTCGTCCGAAGCCCCGGCGGCGAGGCGGTGCCTGATCTGGCGCGCAAGCTGCCGGGCCGGGGCGTATGGGTCAGCCTCGATCGTGGAACGGTGACCGAGGCGGCGCGGCGGAAACTGTTCTCGCGCGGCTTCGGCGCCGAAACGGCGGTTCCCGCCGGCCTGCCTGACCTCGTGGCAAAGCTGCTGCGCGATCAGGCGCTGGCCTTGCTGTCGCTGGCGAGGAAGGCGGGCGAGGCGGTATCTGGCTTCGGCAAGGTCGAGGACATGCTGCGTGCCGGCCGTGCCGGACTCCTGCTCCACAGCCGCGCCGCGCAGCCGGATGGCTGCCGGAAACTCGACCGGCTGGCTGGCGTCGATGTGCGGGTGATGACGATTTTCGAAACCCGCGAATTGGA
Source organism: Aestuariivirga sp. (assembly GCA_036826695.1). Lineage (GTDB taxonomy): Bacteria > Pseudomonadota > Alphaproteobacteria > Rhizobiales > Aestuariivirgaceae > Aestuariivirga. The sequence continues at coordinate 3,537 of DAISVW010000039.1, read as the reverse complement.
TTTGGCTTTTGCCCGTCCAAATGTGGTACATGCAGCCGTGGCCAAGGGCGGGCTCGCCGACAAGCTCGCCGCCGCCCAGTTGAGGATCGAGACGTTTGCGGGCCAGGTGAAGCGGCCCGCCGAGGACTTGAAGAGAAAAAATGACTGATAACAACGACAAGGACCGCAAGACCGAGGGCAACCGCCCAGCCGGTGGAACATTGACCCTGAAGCGGCCGTCGATTGAGCAGAGCAAGGTCAGGCAGAGCTTCGGCGCCGGACGCTCCAAGACCGTGGTGGTGGAGACCAAGCGCAAGCGTATCGGCGACGACAAGCCATCGGAGGCCAAGCCGGCCTTCCAGCCGCAGCCACGCGTCGCGGCGACGCCATCCACCGGCACCTCCGCCTCCCAGGCGCCCAAGCCGGAGGCACCCGCGGCACGGCGCTCCGGCGTGGTTCTGCGAACGCTCACCCCCGAGGAATAGGAAGCCCGCGACCGCGCCCTGGCCGGTGCGCGTGTACGCGAAGCCGAAGACCGCAAGCGCCAGGAGGAGGATGCCCGCCGCCGCGCCGACCTCGATGAGCGCGACCGCAAGGACCGCGAGGCGGCCGCCCGCCGCAAGGCCGAGGAAGAAGCCCGCCACCGCACCGAGGACGAGGCGCGCCGGAAGGCCGAGGAAGCAGCGAAGAAGCTGATGCCGCGCGGCGCCCAGGCGAATGTGGTCACACCCGCCACGGCGCCGGGCAAGCCGGCGACCGGCAAGGCGGCCCCCGTGGTGGCCCGCCGCGCCGCCGAAGACGAGGAAGAAGCACCGCGCCGGGTTGGCCCCGGCGCGGTCAAGCGCGAGATCAAGGCGCCGGTTCCGGTCCGCACCAAGGGTGAGGCCGACAAGCGGCGCAGCCGCCTCTCGGTCGTCAACGCGCTCGATGAGGACAATGAGCGCAGCCGCTCGGTCGCCGCCTTCCGCCGCCGCACCGAGCGCCTGAAGAAGCAATCTCAGGGCTTCCAGATGCCCACCGAGAAGATGAGCCGCGAGGTGGTGATCCCCGAAGCGATCACCATCCAGGAACTGGCCAACCGCATGGCCGAGCGCGCCGTGGACATCATCAAGATCCTGATGAAACAGGGCCAGATGTATACGATCAACGACGTGATCGATGCCGATACCGCCCAGATCATCGCCGAGGAAATGGGCCACAAGGTGCGCCGCGTGTCCGAGGCCGACGTGGTGGAAGGCCTGTCTGGCGAGACCGACGCGCCGGAACAGCTGAAGCCGCGCCCGCCCGTCGTCACGATCATGGGCCATGTCGACCATGGCAAGACTTCGCTGCTCGACGCGCTGCGCAAGACCAATGTGGTGGCGGGCGAAGCCGGCGGCATCACCCAGCACATCGGCGCCTATCAGGTGGAAACGCCCAACGGCATCGTCACCTTCATCGATACGCCCGGCCACGAGGCCTTCACCTCGATGCGGGCCCGCGGCGCCAAGGCCACCGACATCGTGGTGCTCGTGGTGGCGGCCGACGACGGCGTCATGCCGCAGACGGTCGAGGCCATCAACCACGCCCGCGCCGCCGACGTGCCGATCATCGTGGCGATCAACAAGATCGACAAGCCCGCCGCCAACCCGGTGCGGGTCAGGAACGAGCTCCTGAAATACGAGATCGTCGTCGAAAGCATGGGCGGCGACACGCTGGAGGTCGAGGTCTCGGCGCTCAAGGGCACAAATCTCGACAAGCTCCTGGACATCATTCTGCTGCAGGCCGAAGTCCTTGATCTCAAGGCCAACCCAGACCGCGAGGCGGGCGGCATGGTGGTCGAAGCCCAGCTCGACAAGGGCCGCGGGCCGGTGGCCACCGTGCTGGTGCAGCGCGGCACCCTGAAACTCGGCGACATTTTCGTCGCGGGCTCCGCATGGGGCCGGGTGCGGGCACTCGTCGATGACAAGGGCAAACAGGTGAAAGAGGCCTCGCCGTCAACACCGGTCGAGGTGCTGGGCCTCAATTCGGCGCCGGAAGCGGGCGATCAGTTCGACGTGGTGCCGAACGAGGCGAGAGCCCGCGAGGTCACCGAATACCGCGAGAGGAAGCGCCGCGAGACACGTGGCGCGGCCGCTGCGCGGTCATCGCTCGAACAGATGATGTCGGCAATGAAGGAAGGGAACGTCAAGGAGTTCCCGATCCTCGTCAAGGCCGACGTGCAGGGCTCCGCGGAAGCCATCGTCCAGGCGCTGGAAAAGATCGGCAACGCCGAGATCAAGGCGCGCGTCATCCATTATGGCGTGGGTGGCGTCAACGAATCCGACGTGGGTCTCGCCGAGGCCTCGAAGGCCGTGGTGCTGGGCTTCAACGTCCGCGCCTCCGGCCAGGCGCGCGATGCCGCCGAGCGGGCGGGCATCGAAATCCGCTATTACAATATCATCTACGACCTCGTGGACGACATCAAGCAGGCCATGGGCGGCAAGCTGGCGCCCGAACTGCGGGAGACCTTCCTTGGCAATGCCCGCATCCTTGAGGTGTTCAACATCACCAAGGTCGGCAAGGTGGCGGGCTGCCAGGTCACCGAAGGCAATGTGCAGCGCGGCGCCAAGGTACGCCTGATCCGTGACAATGTGGTGATCCACGAAGGAACGCTCTCCACCCTCAAGCGCTTCAAGGACGAAGTGAAGGAAGTGCCGGTGGGCCAGGAATGCGGCATGGCCTTCGAGAACTATCAGGACATCCGCGCCGGCGACATCATCGAATGCTTCCGGGTGGAGAAAGTCCAGCGTACCCTGGAGTGAGGGCACGGGCATGAGCAAGGCCAGCGAACCATCGCAACGCCAGTTGCGGGCCGGCGAACTGATCCGCCACGCGCTGGCGGAAATCTTGCTGCGCGGCGAGTCGGGCGATCCGGAGCTGGAGCGGCTCAGCCCCACGGTGGCCGAGGTGCAGGTCTCGCCTGATCTCAAGATCGCCACCGCCTACATGCGCACCCTCAAGGCCGGGCAGGAACAGGCTCTGCTCGATGCGCTGAACCGCAACAAGCGCTACATCCGCGGGCTGGTGGCGCCGAAGCTCGACATGAAGTTCATGCCCGACATCCGCTATCGCATCGACACCGCGCTCGATTATGCCAACAAGATCGACCAGCTGCTGAAAAGCCCTGACGTGGCGCGGGATCTGAAGAAACCGCAATAGGCCTGCCAGCTTTCAGGAGACGGCGCGCAATATCTGCCGCGCCCGCTCTCCGGACAATCACGAATCCTCGTAGAATATGTGCCGCCCGATCTTGATCAGCCGCTTCATGCTCTTCGCCCATTTCGGCTTGACGTAATCGGCATGATAGTTGGTGGCGGTGGAGATGGCAGCCACATAGGCATCGCCGGCGATGGCTTTCTGCGCGATGCGCTTGGCGTCGGCCCAGGATCTTGCACTCTTCACGTCATCCGGCAAGCCGTCGCAGGCGAAGGAGAACTGGCAGGAATTGCGCCGGCCAGACCCCTGGTAGACCACGCCGCAGATGTTGTTGGGGTATTCCGGGTCATTCACGCGATTGAGGATGACCTTAGAGACGGC
>DAISVW010000038.1:0-12144 GCA_036826695.1 Aestuariivirga sp. | reverse complement strand
GTCCAGATTCGGATGGCCTCGATGAGCGACGTGTGACGGGCCTGGCGGAGAGCGGCAGAGCGGGGTAGCAACGCGAGCCTGCCGGCGGCTCCCAGATAAAGGCACTGGAAGAAGCAGAAGCCGAAGGTGTCGTAACCCGTCAGGTAGTACATGCTCTCCTGCTGGAACAGCAGCAGGCCGTCGAGGCCCTGCCGCGCCATCGCGGCACAGGTGGTCGCGATCCGCCGGTCATACTCGGAGCGGGCGAAATGCAGGGCCATGGTTCTCTCCTCCGTCAGGCGATGGCAATGGCCGAGATCAGCCTGCCGTAATCGGTTTCATTGCGATGGGTGGTACGCCGGTAGCTGAAAAACCGGTCCTCACCGGCATAGGTGCAGAGCCCGAGGGCGACAACCCTTCCCACACCTTCGGCACGAAGCCGGGCGGAAAGATAGGAGGGAATGTCGAACATCAAATGACCCCGGCGTGGAGATTGCGAGAAGAACCTCTTATTGGCCGGGTCGGCTTGCGTGAAACGTTCCGGAAACTCGGGTCCGACTTCATAGGCCTCGCGGGAAATCGTGGGGCCGATCACCGCGATGATCCGCTGCCGCTCGGCCCCCTCCTTGACCATGAGCGCCAGCGTGCTGGCGGTGACGCCGCCGAGCGCGCCCTTCCAGCCGGCGTGAGCCGCACCGACCACGCGGGCCACCGGATCGGCGAACAGGATGGGCCCGCAATCGGCAGTGAGCACGCCCAGCGCCAGGCCGGGTGTGCGCGTGACGAGCCCGTCAGCCCGTGGCCTTTCGCCTTCTGGAAAGGGCTCATTCACAAGCACCGCCTCGGCGCTGTGCACCTGCCAGGCTGAGACCAGCGAGTCTGGCTCAACCTGAAGGCGATCAGCCACGATGGCGCGGTTTGCCAGAACGTTCCCGCGCTCGTCGCCCGAACCGAGGCCGCAATTGAGCGATGAGAACACGCCTGTCGAATGCCCGCCGAGCCTGGTGAAGAAGCCGTGGGAAATGCCGTCAAGCCTGAGCTCTTGCGCTTCGATCATCATGGGAACGGATAAGGCCTCTCAAGGCCCGGCGAGGTTGCCGCCAGAACCTTGAACAGGTTACCCATTTGCGAGGGCTCCGCAAGCCGCGCCTGCTGGCGGGCAAGGACGTCGCGGGTTGGGGCATCTACACCCGCCGCCAGCTGCGCGAAGCGTGCCTCGACCCCCTTGGCGATGAGGAACTGGCGCTGGCTGAGCGGCTGGCAGACCGCGGCGCCGCCGTCGGCCAGCGCCTTTCCGAGCGTCTCGAAATCGACATGGGATGTCAGATCGCATTCGCCCGGCGCCTCCGTAACGGGCACAAAACGATGGCCGCGCATGGCCTGCAGCGTATCCCCCGGCTGGCTTTCGAAGTGACCATAGTCGATCAACAGCGCGGCGCCGCCGTGGCGGGCGAGGCGCGCGCCGATGGCCCGGGCGATGCCGGACCGGGCGGGCGCCGGTTCCCGGATATCGCCGTCTTCGCCGCCCGTTGCCGCAACCGGGGCACCCAGACCGATCGCCAGTTGGCCCATGGCCAGACCCAACACCCGCTCGTGCCAGCGGCCATCCCGCCTCTCGATCTGGCGGATGGGAATGGCGTCGAAAAACTCGTTGGCGATCAGAATCATGGGGCCGTCCGGAACATCCTCGAGCCGCGCGTGCCACTGCGGCGCGGGGCCGAGAAGCTGGCGCTGCCGCTCCCTCAGCACCGGACTTGTCTCGACGAGATGCACGCGGGCCGCAGCGGCGAGGCCGGGAGCTGCCCGTTTGAACGTGCGCAGCATGTCCGCCATCAGCGTGCCGCGGCCCGGGCCGAGCTCGACCAGGCAAACCGGATCGGGCTCGCCCATTGTCCGCCACACCGCCGCGGCCCACACCCCGATCAACTCGCCGAACACCTGCGAGATTTCCGGGGCGGTGAGGAAATCTCCCTTTTCGCCCAGGGGGTCGCGCGTAACATAGTAGCCGTACTGCGGATGGCCGAGGCACAGGCCCATGTAACGGTCGATGGCCATCGGGCCCTCGGCGGCAATGGTTTCGGCAATCAGCCGTTCAAGCGGGGTCACGGCGCGACCGCAGCAGCAGCCAGACCCCCACCGCGCAGAGCGGCAGCGACAGGATCATGCCCATGGTGAGCCCGCCCGCCAAATAGCCAAGGAACGGGTCTGGTTCACGCATCAGCTCAACAAGACTCCGGGAGAGACCATAACCCAGCGCGAAAATGCCCGAGGCCCGGCCGGGGTGCTGCAGAGCACCATAGCGGTGGGTGGCGATGCGCACCGCCACGAACAGGAAAAGCCCTTCCAGAACCGCCTCGTAGAGCTGGCTCGGGTGGCGGGGCAGTTGCAGTTCGTCATGCGGAAACACGAAGGCCCAGGGCATGTCAGTCGGCCTGCCCCACAATTCGCCATTGACGAAATTGGCGAGCCGCCCCAGCCCCAGCCCCACCGGCACGGAAGCCGCGCCAAGGTCCAGCATGCGGTCAAGACTGGCGCCGATGCGGCGTCCGAAAAACAGGCAGGCCACCACCCCGCCGAGAAACCCGCCATGGAAGGACTTGCCGCCGTCCCAGATGCGCAGAATGTCGAGGGGGTGGGTGAGGTAGAACCACGGCTTGTAGAACAGCACATAGCCAAGGCGGCCGCCCAGAACCACGCCCAGCACTGTCCAGATGAAGAATTCGTCGATCTGGGCAGGTGTCATGGTGGGTTTCATGCCGCCCCACAGCCTGGGGTTTTCCACGAGCCGTTTCATATACCACGACGCGAAAACCAGCCCGGCGATATAGGCCAGCGCATACCAGCGCACCACGAAAGGCCCGATCTCGAAAGCCACCGGGCCGATGCCGGGAAAAGGCAGAACGGCGAGGCTGGCGGCATCGATGATCATGACGGCGGACAGTGAAAGGGGGAGCGGTTGGCGTCAAGGCGCATCTTGAAGACGGAGCCCGCAAGCCATACGTAAGGCATCAGAAAGGGTTATCCACATGAACACCACCCAGACCCGGATTTTCGATGAATTGGCCAAGCTGATGACCAACGCGGCAGGTGCCGCGCAGGGCATGCGCCGCGAATTCGACACGCTGGTGCAGACGCAAATGGAGCGTGTGCTCAACAACATGGACCTCGTGAAACGGGACGAGTTCGAGGCCGTGAAGGCGATGGCCCAGAAGGCGCGCGAGGAAAATGACGCGCTGGCTGCCCGTATCGCCGCGCTCGAGGCCAGGGCTGATTCGACCAGCCGCTGATCGACCCGCCTCCAATAGGCTGTGGAGGAATCATTTCTTTTCCGGCACTTGGCCTTGCGGCGACTCGGCTCGATGGGCACTGTCCCCGCATCGGCTGACGCCAGAGAGATTCGTCAGCTTGCGGAGGAGCGACGAATGGCCCTCGAGGCCCGCGAGAACGACAGCATCGGCAATCCGCTGGACCGTGTCGAACGCATCGCGGAGGCCTATGAATGGGCGTTTTCCCGCACCAATCCGCGCGAGGTCATGATGGCCGTGTCGGGCGGCTGGAGCGATATGACGGTGACGCTGAATTGGCAGGAAGATTTCGAAATCCTGCATGTTGCGGCGAGCCTTGACCTCAAGGTGCCGGCGGCCCGGCGCGAAGAAATGACGAAGCTCATCGCCCGCATCAATGAACAACTTCTGGTCGGTCATTTTGACCTCTGGCATGCCGATGGCAGTCTGCTGTTCCGCAACAGTCTGCTGCTCAATGGCCACGCCGCGCCAAATGACGCGCAGTGTGAGGCGCTGATCCGTCTCGCGATCGAATCTGCGGAGCGGTATTTCCCCGCCGTGCAATTCGTGGTCTGGGCCGGTCAGAGCGCGTCCGAGGCCCTCGAGGCGGCGATGATCGACACGTGGGGAGAAGCCTGATGGTGAAACTCGCGGGAACCCTGGTCCTGGTCGGCGCCGGCAAGATGGGCGGCGCCATGCTGGAAGGCTGGCTGAAAGGCGGCGCCAGGGCGGCGAAGATCGTGGCGATCGATCCCGCGCCACCCCCGGAAACCAGAGAGCTCATGGACCGCGCCGGGGTCAGGCTCAATCCCGATCCTGCCAGCATCACCGATGCGGAGGTAGTAGTGATCGCGGTGAAACCGCAGCTCATGGAACAGGTGCTGCCGGGGCTTTCCGGCCTCAATGTCTCGCGGCCGCTGATCCTTTCGGTGGCGGCGGGCAAGACCATCGCTTCTTTCGAGCGCCATTTCGGCGCTGATGCGGCGGTGATCCGCAGCATGCCTAACACCCCGGCGGCGGTGGGCCGCGGCATCACCGCCATGGCCGCCAACCGCAACGTCTCTCCCGCCCAGGCAGTCCTGGCCCAGGCGTTGCTGTCGGCGGGCGGCGAGGTGGTGACGGTGCCGGACGAGGCGATGATCGACGCGGTGACGGCGGTGTCGGGCTCTGGCCCCGCCTACGTCTTCTATCTCACCGAATGCCTTGCCGTGGCGGGCGAGAAAGCAGGACTTCCGAAGGAACTCGCCGTGCACCTGGCCCGGGCCACCGTGGCTGGCTCCGGCGAATTGATGCGGCAATCGGGCATTGACGCCGCGACGCTTCGCCAGAACGTCACCTCGCCCAAGGGTACGACCTTTGCGGCGCTCGAAGTCCTGATGGCGGCGGACGGCATGCAGCCCCTGTTCTACGAGGCGGGGGCGGCGGCCGCCAGGCGCTCACGCGAACTGGCCAGCTGAGGCCGGCAATGAGTATCAGTTTCGATGACTTCATGAAAGTCGACATCCGGGTGGGTACCATTGTCGGCGTCGAGCCGTTTCCGGAGGCGCGCAAGCCCGCATTGAAGCTCAGGATTGATTTCGGGCCGGAGATTGGCGTGAGGAAATCCTCCGCCCAGGTGACGAAATACTATACGCCGGAAACCCTGATCGGCCGCCAGGTGGCGGCAGTGGTGAACTTCCCGCCGCGCCAGATCGGGCCGTTCATGTCAGAAGTGCTCACACTGGGCTTCCCGGACGGCGCAGGCGACGTGGTGCTGGTGGTGGCCGAGCGGCCCGTGCCCAACGGCGGCCGGTTGTATTGAGCCCGCGCTGGACTGGCGCATGGCTCAGGCACCGGGCGATCTGGGCTTCAGCACGGTCACAGCATCTTGTGTTTTGAGGGGACCTGTTCTCGGAAGATGCTCATTCACTCAGCTGATCGTCGCCAGCCACTCACTCAGCTCGCCCAGCCGCTGCCCGCCGTCGAGATAGGAATCAATCAGCGCATCGAGGCGTTCCCTGCCGAAGGAGTCATCATGCCCGGCATGCACCGTCTCGATGGGAAGCTCCCTCAGCCGCTGCAGGGAATGGGCGAAGGCCTCGGCATCCGAATGCCAGGCGTTGTCGATCAACGGCCCGTCATAGATCACATCGCCGCTGAACAGCGTCTTCGTCGCGGCCTCATAAAGCGCGATCGAGCCGGGCGAATGCCCCGGAAGGTGGAAAACCCGGAAAACCCGGTCGCCGGTGTCGAGCACGTCGCCCTCGTCAATGTGGCCGGTGAGCGGCGCCGGCGTCAGGCGGAAGCGGCTCAGCTCATAGCCCGCATGGGGCAGCGCCGTAAGCAGTTCGGCGCCGAGCCAGGGCGTGGCGCAGCTCCGGTCATTGTCGGGCGCCGCATAATCCCCCGCCTCGCTGGCGTGCCCGAGCCGCGTGTCGAATTCATGCGCGCATCCCATGTGGTCAAAGTGGCAATGGGTGCAGACCGCCACGACAGGTGTTTCGGCGAGAGCGGCAATCGCAGGCTTCAGCGGCCGCAGGCCCATGCCGGTATCGATGAGAAGATGCCGGTCGCGCCCATGGATGAGCCACATGTTACAGCGCATCCACGGCGCCACATGGGTTTCGAGAATGCGGCTGACACCGCCGCCGAGGTGGTGGATCTCATACCAGGGACCCGTGGCCACCGGCATCATTGGTCAGCCCCCACCTTGTTCCGCGCGCCGAGTGTTGAAACGTCCATGGCTGCCGGCACGCGATCTCAATCCTCCGCCGCCGGCGCGTAGGCGGCGGGGTCGACGCTCGAAGGCCGGCCCGCGAGCGAAAGCCTGGTCTGCCGCGCCGGGGTTTCGGCGATCACCTTGCCGTGGCGGATCACGGCGAGCCTCGTGGCCTTGAGGCGGACGGCCTCGATCGGGTCGCGGGCCTGCAGCACCACCATGCTGGCGGGGCCGCCCTTGCGCAGGCTGGGGTCGGGAAGGCCCATGGCCCTGGCGCCGTTCAGGGTCACCGACTCGAAGGCCCAGGCAATGGCCTCGCGCGAGGTCATCGGCACGGCGTGAACGCCCATATGCGCCACCTCCAGCATGTCGGCCGAGCCCAGCGAATACCACGGGTCCATCACGCAGTCCTGGCCCAGCGCCACATTGACACCGGCGGCGCGCAGTTCCGCCACCCGGGTCAGCCCGCGGCGGCGCGGATAGGTGTCGGAGCGGCCCTGGAGCGTGATGTTGATCAGCGGATTGGGAATGACGTGGATGCCGGATTCGGCGATCAGCGGGATGAGCTTGGAGGCATAGTAATTGTCCATCGAATGCATCGATGTGCAGTGCGAGCCGACGACGCGCTCGCGCAGGCCCAGCCGGATCGCTTCCGCCGCCAGCGTCTCGACATGGCGCGACAGCGGGTCGTCGCTTTCATCGCAATGGAGATCGACGGGAAGGCCGCGTTCGGCGGCGATCTCGCACAGCCGGCGCACCGAGCGCGCGCCGTCTTCCATGGTGCGCTCGAAATGCGGGATGCCGCCCACGACATCAAGTCCGAGGTCCAGCGCCCGCAACAGATTGGCCTCGGCATTGGGGCTGCGGTAGAGCCCGTCCTGCGGAAACGCCACGAGCTGGAGATCGATATAGGGCTTCACGCGCTTTCTCACCTCGATCAGCGCATGCGTGGCGGTCAGCTTGTCGTCGCAGACATCGACATGGCTGCGGATGGCGAGCAGGCCCTGGGCGGCGGCGAGATCGCAGTAGCGGAGCGCGCGCTCCATCACCGCCTCGACAGTGAGCAGCGGCTTCAACTCGCCCCACAGCGCGATGCCCTCGAGCAACGTGCCGGAGCGGTTAAGCCGCGGAAGCCCGAGGCTCAGCGTTGCGTCCATGTGGAAATGCGGGTCGGCGAACGGCGGCGACACCAGCCGGCCCGCAGCGTCGATCACCCGCGCCGCAGGCGCCTCGATGACCGGCGCGATGTCGGCGATGCGGCCGTCCTTGATGGCGATGTCGGCGGCTTGCCGGCTGCCTGCCAGCCGTCCGCCTTTCACGAGCAAATCGAGCATGCGCGTCTCCCTTTCCCGGTTGATTAGGGCAGCGCGCTTTTCAGGTAAAGCGCGGCATAGGCGCTGGGCACCCGGTTTTCGAGCGAGCTTTCCTGGTAGACGGCCTTGTCGAGCCAGGCGGGATTCACCTCCACGCCCCAGCCTGGCGCATCAGGCACGCTCACGCAGCCATCCACGACCGCATAGGGATCGCCCAGGAACAGCCCGCGCTGCCACGGGTAATAGTCATCGCCCTCGATCGAGAATTCGAGATATTTGCCGGCATTGGGAATGGCCGCCAGCAGATGCATGGTGCACATGGTGACCAGCGAGAGATTGGCGGCATGTGGCGTGCAGGGCATTCCCGCGTCTTGCGCGCGTTTCGCTACCTCCAGCGTCCTGCACATGCCACCCATATACATGACGTCAGGCTGCACGATGTCGACGGCGCGCATGGCGATCATCTGCTTCCAGACGCCCATCTCACAGTCCTGTTCGCCGCCCGCCACATCGATGCTGAGCGCGGCGCTCACCGCCTGCGTGGCCTCAAGCTCCCAATAGGGCACCGGTTCCTCGAAATGGCCGATGCCATTGTCTTCCAGCATGCGGCCCACCGCGATGGCGCGAGCCACCGAGAAGCCGGAATTGGCATCCACCAGCTTGTCGATGCCGTCGCCCAAAGCCTTCGCCACATAAGGGATGATCGCCTCGGTGCGCCCAGGCCATTCATCCACGTCCTCGCCGCATTCGGCACCCACCCGCCATTTGGCGGCGGTGAAACCCTGTTCGGCGCAGAGCCGTTTCAGCCGTTCGGCTTCCTGTTCCGGCGTGATGTCGCGCTTCATCGAGCTGGCATAGGCGCGGAGCGGCCCCGGCCTGCCGCCGAGCAGAGCCGCTACGGGTTGTCCCTGGCGCTTGCCGGCGAGATCCCACAGCGCGGTGTCGAGCCCGGCCAGCGCCCGGCAGCGGTAGCTTCCGGGAAACTTGTGCTCACGGCGCTCGATGAGCCGCACCAGCCCGGCGATGTCGCCGCTGTCCGCCCCCAGCGCCCAGGGCGCAACCTGGCGGTGGAAGACCTGCATGGTGATGTCGGCGTTGTAGCTGGAAATCTGCCCCCAGCCGGTGGCTCCGTCCTCGGCGGTCACCCTGACGAAGCCGACGAACTCATTGTGGAAGGTCTCGAGGCGGGTGATGCGGGTCATGGCAAGTGTCTGTTCGGAGCTGGTATGGGTTCGGCGTGCCGAAGCGTGATGAGCGTGAGCCTTGCGAAGCCTGAGTTCAACCCATGGTCAGCACGACCTTGCCATTGGCCTTGCCGCTTTCGAGGAAGCGATGCGCTTCCGCCGCCTCGGCCAGCGGAAAAGCTCCAGCGATGCGCAAGGTGAGTTTGCCGCCCGCCACCAGCTGCAAGGCCTCCGCCACGATGGCCGCATGGGCCTTCAGGCGGTCCGTGAGGCCCTTCCACATGGGGGTGAGCATCATCACATTGTGGATGGTGAGGTTGAGGTTGTAAGCGTTGAGCTCGGCATCGTCAGGAGCCGTGCCCATCAGCGTCACCACGCGGCCATAGGGCGCCATGGCGCGGTAGGTTCTGGTCATGGTCTCGGCGCCGGCATTGTCGAAGGCCACATTGAGGCCGCCCGACCAGCGGAGCGCTTCATCGGCAAAATCCGTCTCGCGGTAGTTGATCGCCTTTTCAGCGCCCAGCCCTTCGACAATCTCCTGCTTCTGGCGTGAGCTCACCGTGGCGGCCACCCGCGCGCCGCGCAGTGCCGCGAGCTGCACGGCCACATGCCCGGTGCCACCGGCGCCGCCATGAATCAGCACATGTTCGCCGGCATGCACATTGGCACGCTCATAAAGTGCTTCCCAGCAGGTGATGGAAACCAGCGGCAGCGCAGCGGCCGTCTCATCGTCCACCGCATCGGGCACCAGTGCCAGCTGCCATTCGGGCACCACGGCGGCCTCAGCATATGTCCCCATGGTTCCGCCGATGCCGCCGTTGCAGAAGCACACGCGGTCGCCGGGCTTCACCCGGGTCACCGCCGCACCCACCGCCTTCACGATGCCCATGCCATCATGCCCCAGCACGAAGGGCTGAGGACCGGCGATGTAACCGCCGAGCTGGCGGAAGAACACATCGGCCGGGTTCAGCGCCGCGGCCTTGAGCTCCACCAGCACATCCGCCGGACCCTGCGGCCAGGCGAGATCGACCTCCATCAGGCGGAGCACCTCCGGCCCGCCCTGGCCGGTGGCGACGACGGCTTTCATCTTCATCGCGACACCTTTCGCAATTGCCGGACATACCACAGCATGATCAGGCTGAGGCACAGGAACACCGTGAGCGCCAGGATCACCGAGGCGACCGCCAGCCGCGGCGTGCCGGCCGAGCGCAGGCTGAGCCACATGAGCACCGGCAGCGTCTGGGAATCGCGGTCGGTCAGGAACAGCGCCATCACGAATTCATTGAGCGAAATGACGAAGGCAAAGAGCAGCGACGAGACGAGTCCCGTCGACACCATCGGCAGCACCACCTCGAAGAAGGTGCGCACCGGGCCGCCGCCCAGATCATAGGAGGCTTCGACGACGCGGTAGTCGATGGTCTTGAAGGTGGCCTCCATCAGCATGAAGACGAGCGGCATGGCCCACAGCGAATGCGCGATCATCACCAGCGGCCGCGAGCCGTAGAGCGCATACTCGCCCACCGAAAGTCCGCCGAAGGCGATCGCCACGCCGAGCCCCCGCACCACGCCCGGCATGAACAGCGGCAGCATGATGAGAATGTACCAGGCATCGCGGCCGGGAATGTGGAAGCGCTGGAACGCCCAGGCGCAGAGCACGCCCGACACCGTGGAGATCACCGCCGTGCCGATGGCGATGATGATGCTGTTGGCCAGCGCATCCGTCCACTGTTCGCTGCCGAAGAAATCAGCATACCAGCGCAGAGACCAGCTGGTGACCGGAAAGCGGATCATCGCCGCGTCGTTGAACGACATCACCATGGTGACGAGGATCGGCACCAGCACATAGCCGAGGATGAACAGCGTGAAGGCGAAGCCCAGCGCCCGGAGAACCGGCGTTTGCGCGCCACGGCTCAAGACGGCCTCAGGCATGGAATGACGCCCGCTTCGATTGCAGGCTGCGCGTGAAGACCATCACGGCGGCGACGCCGATCACCAGAACCGCCGAGAGGGCCGCCGCCATCGGCCAGTTGTGCTTGGCCAACATCTGCTCCTGGATGAGGAAGCCCATGGTCCACAGCGTGTCGGGGCCCAGCGCCGAGGGCGTGGCATAGGTTCCCATGGTCCAGATGAAGGATTGCGAGAAGGCCACCAGAATGCCGGTCCAGGTGAGGGGCAGCAGCACCTCCACAAAGGTCTTGAGCGGCGGCGCGCCGAGATCGGCGCTGGCCTCCATGAGGCGCTTGTCCAGCCCGTCGAAGATCGACAGCAGGATGAAGAAGGAATAGGGCAGCGTGAGATAGACGAGGCCCACGAAGGCCGCGAACTCGGTGTACATCCGGCTGATCTTGTCATCGATCAGCCCCGCCGAAAGCAGCGCGTAGCTGAGGAGCCCGTTCTTGGGAAAGAACATCCACCAGCCGAAGATGATGGCGATCTCGGAAATCAGCAGCGGGCACAGCGCCAAGCCGACGAAGAGAAGCCGCCACCGGGCAGGTTTCAGCCACACCAGCAGCGCGAAGCTGTAGCCGATGGCCACCGCGGCGAGCGAGGCGGCGACCGAGAGCTTCACCGTGGTCCAGATGGCGTTGGTGAACAGCGGGTTGGAGAACAGGTTCGCATAATGCTCGAAGGTGAAGCCCGGCACATAGAGCCGCTGATCTATGTGCAGATTGAAGCTCATGCGGCCCATGAGCAGTGTGGGGATGCCGAAGAAGACGAGAACGATGACCAGCGCCGGCAGCATGAGAAGCCAAGGCGCCACGGCTTTGCTGGTCACATTCACCGGAACACCTTCATGTCAGCGCTGCGCCAGCCTACGGTGGCGAGGTCGCCAGGACTGAGGCCCGCGGCGCTGGCATGGTCGGCGGCAAGTTCGACAGCGCCTGCCTTGAGGTGATAGCGGTAGACATCGCCGAGGAACTCCACGAACTGGACGCGCGCCGTGAGGCGGTTGGGCAGCGCGTCCGCCTCACTCTCAAGCTTCAACCGCGACGGGCGCACATAGATGCGGCAACTCCCCTCGCTGAGTGGCTTTTCCAGCGTCAGGGTCAGCGCCGCGCCGGTCTTGTCCATGATGCCCGATGATGTCACGTCAACGGGCAGGCAGCAGCTTTCACCGATGAAGGTGTAGACGAACTCGCTGGCCGGCGCGTGGAACACCGTTTCCGGCGCATCGATCTGCTCGATGCGGCCGCTGTTCATGACGGCGACCCGGCTTGACATGGCCATCGCCTCGCCCTGGGCATGGGTGACATAGATCGCCGTGAACCTGAGCTCGTCATGCAGTCTCTTGATTTCAGCGCGCATCTGCAGCCTGAGCGACAGGTCGAGCGCCGACAGCGGCTCGTCGAACAGCAGGATCGCCGGCCGCACGGCGAGCGAGCGGGCCAGCGCCACGCGCTGCTGCTGGCCGCCCGAGAGCTGCTCCGGATAGCGGTACTCGAAGCCCTTGCGACGCACGCTGTCGAGCGCCTCGGCGATGCGGCGGCCGAGCTCCGGCTCCGCCACTTTCCGCATGCGCAGGCCATAGGCGACGTTCTCGGCAACCGTCTTGTGCGGGAACAGCGCGCCGGACTGGAAGATGGTGGCGGTGTCGCGCCGGTAGGCCGGCAGGTGATCGATGCGCGCGCCGCCGGTCAGGATTTCGCCGCTGTCCAGGTCCTCGAAGCCGCCGATCAGCCGCAAGG
>DAISVW010000037.1:0-12505 GCA_036826695.1 Aestuariivirga sp. | reverse complement strand
TGCTGGAGGTCCCACGGACACCCGGTCACGGGGGTTCGGAGCGCCTTCATGATGGCGCGGAGTGTTTCAATTTATCGGGGGTCCATGTCGGCGGGGTTCTGGGTCATGCCGGCTGGACTAGCCGATCGCGCGAAAAAGGGCTACCCGGCGGGCATGCAGGACAGACTTTTCGAGGACCCCGCACTCGTCCAGTTCTACGACGCCGAGAATGGCTGGGGCGACGATACCCGCTTTTGCCTCAAGTTGGCGCAGCAGGCCCGCAGCGTGCTTGACCTCGGTTGCGGCACCGGGCTTCTGGCCGCCGCCCTGGGCGACGGGCGGGAGGTCTGGGGCGTGGATCCCGCCGCCGCCATGCTTGCGGTGGCCCGCCGCCGCACGGGCGGCAAGGCCGTGACCTGGGTCGAGGCGGACGGGCGCGCGGTGCGGCTCGGCAGGCGCTTCGACCTCATCGTGCTCACCGGCCACGCCTTCCAGTGCTTCCTGACCGATGATGACCAGCGCGCGCTGTGTGAGACCATCGCAGCCCATCTGGCGCCGCAGGGCCGGTACATCTTTGACAGCCGCAACCCGGCGCGAGAGGAATGGCGCGAATGGATTCCGGCGCTGTCGGAGCGGGTGTTCGCGCTGCCGGAACTGGGGCGCATCAACGCCTGGAACGATGTCCGCTACGACGCCATGAGCGGCATCGCCGCCTATGAGACGTTCTACCAGGCGGATGATGGCCGCCGCTGGCAAGCCACGTCGCAGATCCGGTTCGCGCGCCAGGACCAGATCGCCGCGCGTCTTGCCGAGGCCGGGCTGGTCGTCGAGAGCTGGCTCGGCGACTGGCAGGGAGGCGCTTTCACGCCATCTTCGGCGGAGATCATCCCTCGGGGTTATCTATCTCTGTAAATCGCATAATATATATTATGGAATATCACCGGCCATCCGAAAGAACCAGTTCCATGCCGTCAAAGGCCGGTTCCACCCCCGGCGGCAGTTCGCTCACCAGCGTCTCGTAATCGAGATCGACATGCATGTTGGTCAGCACGGCGCGCCGCGGCTTTAGCCGCGCGATCCAGTCCAGCGTCTGGGACAGGCACCAGTGGCTGCCATGCGGCTGCCGCTTCAGGGCATCGACGATCCACAGATCGAGGTTCTCGAGCGCCGCAAGGCTTTGGGCCGGCACGCCGTCGATGTCCGGCGTGTAGGCGACGTTGCCGATCCGGAACCCCAGCGCATCGATGGTGCCATGATGGACGTGAAACGGCTGAACCGCGATCTCGCCACCCTTTCCTGAAACGGCCACCATCTTTCCCGGTTCGATCTGGCGCAGGTTCAGGATCGGCGGATAATCGCTTCCCGGCGCGGCATAGAAGCAATAGCTGAACCGGGTCGTGAGCATCCGGCCGGTGGCGTCATCGGCCCAGACATCGATGCGCTGCCCCTGGCGCAGGAAAAAGGCGCGCAGATCGTCAATGCCATGGGTATGGTCGGCATGTTCATGCGTGAACAGCACGCCATCGAGGCTGCCAATGCCAGCCGAAAGCATCTGCTCCCGCAAGTCCGGCGAGGTATCGATCAGAACCCTGGTCTCTCCGCCGCCGCCAGTCTTGCGGAGCAGTATCGAACACCGCCGCCGCCGGTTTTTCGGGTTGGCCGGATCGCATTTGCCCCAGTCGCCGCCGATGCGCGGAACCCCGCCGGAGGACCCGCAACCGAGGATCGTGGCCTTGAGGCTCATGCCGCGGCAGCCTCCGGCGCCGTCCGCGGAACCTTGGAAAACAGCCGGAAAAAGTTGTCGCTGGTGACCCTGGCCATCTCCTCGACCGGAAGGCCCCGGAGTTCGGCCAGCGCCGCCAGTGTCTTCACCACATAGGCGGGCTCATTTGGCGTGCCGCGATATGGAAGCGGAGCCAGATACGGCGCTGCGGGCTCGACCAGTTTGCGGTCCAGCGGCAGCGCCGCGGCGGTCTCGCGGATATCCGCCGCTGACTTGTAGGTGAGGATGCCGGAGAACGAGACGTAGCCGCCGAGTTTCACCGCTGCATGCGCGAGGCTCGCCCTCGACGTAAAGCAGTGCAGAAGCGGCACGAAGGCCCCTGCCCGCATTTCCTCTTCCAGAATGGAAATCGTGTCGTCTTCCGCCTCACGGCTGTGAATGACGATCGGAAGGCCGCACTTCCGCGCCGCATCGATATGCACCCGGAAGCCTTTGGCCTGCGCGGCGCGCGGGCTCAGGTCATAATGATAATCGAGACCGGCCTCGCCGATGCCCACGCATTTCGGATGCCGGGCCAGGCGCGCCAGTTCTTCGGCGGTAACGTCCGGCTCCTCATGGGCGTTGTGCGGATGGGTGCCCACCGTACAGAACACCGCCGGGTTGGCTTCGGCGATCCGGCACAGGTTTCCAAAGCGCGCGACCCGGGAGGAGATCGACACCATCAGCTTGACGTCCGCCGCGGCGGCGCGCGCCAGCACCTCCGGCAAGTGCTCGGCGATCCCCTCGAAATCGAGGTGGCAATGGCTGTCGATCACCAGCATGCGTCAGGCCTTCGCCGCGTCTTCGTCCACATAGCGCGGGAAGATCGGCTGTGGCGGCGGCAGCGGCGTTCCGGACACCAGCGGTGTGCCGAGATCGGTGAACATCCGCCTATCTTCCGGAACGGCAAGCAGGTCCAAGAGTTTCGCAGCCGAGCCCGGCACATAGGGCTGCGCCATGATGCCGATGATGCGCAGCACTTCGGCCGTCACATAGAGCACGGTTTCCATGCGGGCGGGATCGGTTTTCTTGAGCGCCCAGGGCTCCTGCCCGGCGAAATAGCGATTGGCGTCGGCCACCACCCGCCAGATCGCGTCCAGCGCCCTGTTGATGGCGTGGGTCTCATGCGCCGCCCGGGCTTCGGCGTGAATGGCGCCCGCCGCGGCCAGGATCTCGCTGTCCGCCGCGCTCAACGCGCCACAAGCCGGAACCACGCCGCCGCAGTTCCTGGCGATCATCGACAGCGAGCGCTGCGCGAGGTTGCCGAGGTCATTGGCGAGATCGGCGTTGATGCGGTTGACGATCGCCTCGTGGCTGTAATTGCCGTCCTGGCCGAACGGCACTTCGCGCAGGAAGAAATAGCGGGTCTGGTCGACGCCATATTCGCGCACCAGATCGCCCGGCGCCACCACATTGCCGACCGACTTCGACATCTTCTCGCCGCGGCTGAACAGGAAGCCGTGCACCACGATCTGCTCCGGCACGGGAAGCCCGGCGGACAGCAGGAAGGCGGGCCAGTAAATGGCGTGAAACCGCGTGATGTCCTTGCCGATCACATGCGCCGAGGCTGGCCAGAAACCGGCGCGCGGCGCATGCGGATCAGGGAAGCCGGTGGCCGAGAGATAGTTGGTGAGCGCATCGACCCACACATACATCACATGGCGCGGATCGTCCGGCACCGGAATGCCCCAGTCAAAGGTGGTGCGCGATACCGAAAGATCGTTGAGCCCGCGCTTGACGAAGGCCACGATCTCATTGCGGTAGTGTTCCGGCGTCACGAAGTCCGGCCGCTTCTCGTAAAGTTCGAGCAGCTTGCTGGCATAGGCGGAGAGCTTGAAGAAATAGCTCTCCTCCTCCACCCATTCGACCGGCGTGCCGGTCTTGATGGCAAAGCGCCGGCCGTCGCGGATTTCGGTTTCGTCCTCGCCATAGAAGGCTTCGTCGCGCACCGAATACCAGCCGGAATAGGTGGAGAGATAGATGTCGCCATTGGCGGACATGCGCCGCCATACCTCCTGAACCGAAAGCTTGTGGCGCTCTTCGGTGGTGCGGAGAATGTCGTCGGTGGGCGTGTTCAGCTCCTCGCCCATCCGCGCGTACTGGGCGGCAGTGCGGTCGGCCAGCTGCTGCGGCGTAAGCCCCTCGCGGGCTGCCGTCTGCTGCATCTTCTGGCCATGCTCGTCCATGCCGGTGACGAACAGCACGTCATAGCCGTCGAGCCGCTTGAAGCGGGCGATGGCGTCGGTGGCGATCCGCTCATAGGCATGGCCGATATGCGGCGCGCCGTTGGCATAGGGAATGGCCGTGGTGACGTAGAATTTCGGTTTCGGCATGTGGCTTCGTTCGCTTGCGGTTCAGGAGGCCCGGACGGCCTCTTCGAGGCGCATCAGCGCATCGGTGACGGTCTGACGGCGGTCGAGGTTTAGGGCATCCGCCTGCCGGAGGGAAGAGTTGATGTCGTCATGCGCGGCCGCCAGCGCCGCCCCCTGCCCCCGAAGCCCCGCGGCGCGCGCCTGCTCTCCCGTCCATGCAACCAAAAGATCGCAGAAGATTTGAAAATCCTCGGCGGTCTCGCGGCCGGAAAACGCTGCGCCGATCTCCACCGCCACGGCGGGTGAGAGCTTGCCGCGCTTGCGGAACGCGGCGAAAGCTTGCGCACCCAGCGAGCCCGCCAGCCGCAGCGCCTTGCCCGGGCTTCCCTTGCTCATCTGGACGGCGTCGGCGAGCGAGTCCTGCTTTCCCTCCAGCGATTTCTCCGGAAGGCCGCGCAAGACGGTGAAGGTCTGTTCCTCGGTCAATGGCGAGAGTGGCAGAACGAGGCAGCGTGAGCGCAGGGTGGGCAGCCGCCGGCCTGGCCGATTGCAGACGATCAGGAAGATGCTCTGCCGCGGCGGCTCCTCGACCACTTTCAATAGCGCATTGGCTGACTCGGCGTTGAGATCGTCGGCGCTGTCGACGATGGCGACGCGCCAGCCGCCGCCGGCCGCGGTGCGTGCGAAAAAGCCCGTCGCGCCGCGGGCATCGTCTACCGCGATCTCGGTCTTGAGGCGTTTGTTGCGCTGATCGACGGCGCGTTCGACAACCAGGAGATCGGGGTGGGCGCCCGCCGCCACCTGCCGGAACACATGCGACTCGGGCGAGACATGGAGTTCGCCATGGGCTTTGGCCGCCGCCGCGGTCGGCGCCTGCAGCAGGAACCTGGCGAAACGATAGGCCAGCGTTGCCTTGCCGATGCCTTCCGCCCCGGTGATCAGCCAGGCGTGATGCAGCTTTTCCGATTGGCAGGCCTGGAGCAGCCGTGCCTCGGCCGCCTCATGGCCCACCAGCGTCTGGGCGCGGCGCGGATGCCAGTCGCCCTCGCGGGGATCGCGGAACTCCTCGGCCATCACCCTGCCCCGCTTACCGCCGCCCAGACAGCGGCGGCCACGGTTTCCACGTCCTGCGACGTATCGATCAGCCGGCAGCGCCGGGGAGCATTGCGCTGGATCTCGAGAAAGCCCGCCCGCAGCTTCTCATGAAACGCCATGCCCTTCCGCTCATAGCGGTCCTCGGAAAGATGGTCGCCGCGGCTCTTGGCGCGCGCCAGTCCCAGCGCCGGGTCGAGATCGAAAATCAGGGTCAGGCTGGGCCTTGTGCCGCCCACCACCGCGTGTTCGAGCGCGTCGATGAAACTCATCTCGCAGCCACCCGCATAGCCCTGATAGGCGCGGGTCGAATCCATGAAGCGGTCGCAGAGTACCGTCTTGCCCAGGGCCAGCGCCGGGCGGATGACCTGCGTCAGGTGCTGCTCGCGCGCCGCGTAGTTGAGCAGCGCCTCGGCCCTGGGCGTCCAGCGCGCCACATCGCCCGCAACCAGAAGGGCGCGGATTGCCTCGGCCTCCGGCGTGCCGCCGGGCTCGCGGGTCACTTGGACATCACGCCCGCCCGCCATCAGCCGGTCGGCCAGCCTGCGAATCTGGGTCGACTTCCCGGAGCCCTCGCCGCCCTCGAAGGTGATGAACATCTAGCTGCCAAAAATCATGATGACCAGCGAGTCGACCGCGCGTGACCACATCGATGTCTCTTCGGCGACCGCACTGGCGGTGGCGACCGGAACATCGGCCACCGTGAAGCCATCGACCACCAGGCGGACCGAGCCAACCTGGCGGCCCGCCTCGACGGGAGCAATGAGCGGCCCCGAGTAGGCGAGTTTCACCTCCGCCGTCTCCTGCTCCTCGGTGCTGAGCGACACCCGCACATCGGTCATCGCGACCAGATCGACGCTGCGGCTGATCCCGCCCCACACGCGCGCCTTTCCGATGCGGTCACCCCTGGCATAGACATCGACGCTGCGGAACTGCCGGAAGCCCCAGTCAAGCAGGCTTTGCGCCTCCTCGCGGCGCTCATTGAGGCTCTTGAGCCCGGCAATCACCATGATCAGCCGGCGTCCATCGCGCATCGCAGAGCCCACCAGCCCATAGCCCGCTTCCTTGGTGTAGCCTGTCTTCATGCCGTCGGCGCCGGGATAATCCTTGAGAAGCGGATTCCGGTTCTGCTGGCTGATGTTGTTCCACGTGAACTCAGGCATCGAATAATAGCGGTAGCGCTGTGGAAAGGCTGTGATGATGTGCCGGGCCATCACCGCCAGATCACGTACGCTCATCTCGTGACCGTCCTGCGGAAGGCCCGTCGCATTGCGGAAACTCGCCGTCTTCGCGCCCAGGGCGTGCGCGCGTTCCGTCATCTGCGCGGCAAAAGCGCTCTCGCTGCCCGCGAGGTTGTCGGCGAAGACGATGCAGGCGTCATTGGCCGATTGCACCACGGCGCCTTTGATCAGATCTTCCACACGGACCGCCGAATTCAGTTCGGCATACATGGTGGACCCACCGGACATGGCGCCGCCACGCCGCCATGCATCCTCGTTCACCGTGAAAGTCTGGTCGAGGCTCAGCTTTCCCGCCTCAAGCTGCTCGAACACCATGATCATGGTCATCAGCTTGCTCATGCTGGCGGGCGGAATCAGCGCATCGGCAGCTTTTTCGAACAGAACGCGGCCGGTCCGCGCATCGATCACGATGGCCTGACGGGCCTTGGTTTCATAGCCCGCGGAACTCTGCGCCAAGCCCCGCGCCGGCGAATGGGTAACGAGGCCCAGAACGGCGCATAGTACGAAGACAACGCCATGGAAACGGATGCGAACCATGCGGGGGACGCTAAAGCCCTTCGCCGACGAAATCAACGCACGCGCCCGCGCGCGGCGCCCTACTGAAGCGAGGCCTGGACCGACTGGTTGCGGATCTGCCTGGCATCCCCGAAGCCAGCCGACTGCGCGGCCGTGAGCGCGGTCTGGGCATCCTCGCTGTGCGTGATCGGCCCCAGCCGCACCCGATAGATCGGGCCCGAAGCGCCTGAAAGCTCGATGAATTGCACCGGCCAGATGGCGGCGAACTGATCACGCACGCGGGCGGCCCTCTCGCCATCCGAGAACGAACCGATCTGCACGAAATAGGTGACCTCGGGCTGTTCGGCAACAGGCGAGGCATCGGCAATTGCCGCCGCCGGAGCGGGTGGCGCGGCCTTCTTCCCCGGCTTTGCTTCCGCAACCACGACGTCCGGCTGCGGCGCCTTGCCCTTGCGGCGGTCAGCGGCGGCGATCAGCTTGCGCAACGATGTGCCGTGGTCGAGTTCCCTGTTCATGGCCATCAGGTGCGTGCCATTGTCGTTGAGCGGCGCCGGGCCGATGTACTGCACCCGCACCTTGACCGTTCCCTGATGCTTGAAATCAAGGACCTTGGCGGCCTGCTTTGAAACGTCGATGACCCGCGTGTCGACGAACGGCCCGCGGTCGTTGACGCGCAGCACGGCCTCGCGGCCGTTCTCGAGATTGGTGACCTTTACGTAGCTGGGCAGCGGCAGCGTGGCGTGCGCGGCCGTCAGACGGTCCATGTCGAAGAATTCGCCATTGGCGGTCTTGCGGCGGTGGAAGGCCTCGCCATACCATGAGGCCAGACCCTTCTTGTCATAGTTGGGCTGCTCCTTCGGCGTGAACCATCGTCCGGCCACCTGATATGGTTTGCCGACGTGATAGCGTCCGCCACCCCAGGGCACCTGTCCGTTGCCCTCATAATAGGGGCTGCCCTTGCCCGCGAACGGATCGCGGCTCGCCTGCTTGCCGGAAGGCGAACAGCTGCTCAGCGCCGCGCCGAGGGCGAGAAGCAGCAAGGCATTGCGCGCGCGCTTGAACATCGGTGATGGTTCCGTTTCGAAGACCCAGTCTGAGAGCTGGACTTTGCCCGCCGCGCGGTAAACGTTCCGTTCGCCAATATGGTTAATGAAAGCCTATTCGGCGGTGGCCTGGCTCGCCGCCAGCCGGTCGATGTTCTGCTGGGCCTGCATGTTTCCGGCCGCCAGCGCCTGCTCATAGAGGTCGAGTGCCCTGACCGCATCGGCAGGCGTCCCCCAGCCCATTTCATACATGCCGCCCAGATTGTTGAGGCCCCAGGGGTCTTTCTGGGCGGCGGCCCGCTCGAACAACTGGAAGGCCTGGGCCACGTCGCGCGTCACACCCTTGCCCTCCAGATAGAGCATGCCGAGGTTGTTCTCGGCATCGGCGAGTTTCAGATCGGCGGCCTTGCGATACCATTCCGCAGCCTTCGCGAGATCGGCTTCCGTGCCCTTCCCCTGCTGATAGGCCTGGCCCAGCGCGTTCATGGCCGGGGCGTGGCCCCTGACGGCGGCGTCCTGATAGAGCCTGATCGCCGTCGCATTGTCCTGCTTCAATCCCCTGGCGCCGCGCGACACCAGCCTGGCCAGCCGGTATTGCGCCTCGACATTGCCCTGCAGCGCCGCTTCGCGGAACCAGCGTGCCGCCTGGGCCTCGTCGCGGGCCACGCCGGTGCCGGTTTCATAGGCCGCACCCACCTCGAACTGGGCATCGACGTCGCCCACCTTGGCGAGCGTCACCTGCTTTTCGAACGGCAGGGTCTTGAGGGTCTGCGCGGCGGCCGAAACACCCGCCGCGGCCAGCATCAGAACGGCGAGGATGGTTCTCGCAAGCATGCTTGCTCCGTTCAGTCCAGTTTGACGAACTTCATCGATCTGCAGAGCACACCGGCGACGCAGCCGTCGACCTTCATGGTCCGGGAGTTCTGCAGCCTCATGTGCGATGCGTAGGTCCGGCCGTCATCCGGATTGTAGATCGTTCCGGTCCAGTAGCCGTCGCCCCTTGCGGCCATGTTGCGGAGGATAGTGAGGCCGATCACCGGCCGTGAGCGGAGCGCCGGGTTGGGGTTCTCCTTGTCGAGCCGGGGCCTGCCCTTGCCGTCGCGTGGCTTCCGCAGGCCAACCACCGTGCCGCAGAGCGAGTTGCCGCAGCGCGTGACCCGCACCGTCACCTTGCCGTTGGCCATGCGCCAGGTGCCGGTGGCCGCCGCATCCGCGCTGGCCGGCGCCGGCATCGCCAGAAGGCCGAGGACGGCCGCCGCCATAATGGTTTGTCTGCGCAACACCGGTTCCACCTCCGCAATCCGGGCCCGTCCTCCGGCCCGATTGCCGGGCCGCCAGGGAAAGGCTATCGTTAACTCTCCAGCACGGGAGATTATGATGGGTAACCTCGCAACACTCAAGACGGCCCGCACTCTTGAAACCGACGAATGGCAATTGCGTGTCGACCTTGCGGCGGCTTTCCGGCTTGCCGCCAAATACGACTGGCATGAGGCGGTGGCCAATCACCTGAGTCTTGCCGTGTCGGCGGACGGCAGCAAATTCCTGATGAACCCGCGCTGGCGGCATTTTTCCCGGGTCAAGGCATCGGAGCTGTTGCTGCTCGATTCGAATGATCCCGACACCATGAACCGGCCCGGCGCGCCAGACCTCACCGCCTGGTGCATCCACGGCCGCATGCACGCCACGGTTCCGCAGGCCCGCTGCATCATCCATCTGCATCCGCCCTATGCAACGGCAGTCGCCTCGCTGGCCAACCCGGAGATCCTGCCGATCGACCAGAACACCGCCCGCTTCTACAACCGCATCGCCGCGCACATGGACTATGGCGGCATAGCCAACACCGACGAGGAAGGCGACCGGCTGGGCCGCATCCTTGGCAACCGGCAGATCATGATGATGGGCAACCACGGCGTCCTCGTCTGTGCCGAGACGGTGGCCGAAGCCTTCGACCTCACCTATTACCTGGAACGCGCCTGCCGGAACCTGGTGCTCGCCTATTCCACCGGCCAGAAGCTGCATGTGATGAGCCCGGCGGTGGCCGAGAAGACCGCCCAGGAATGGGAGGCCGACCGCGAGCAGTTCAAGTCGCATTTCGCGGAGATGAAGGAAATCCTCGACGCCGAGGACCCGTCCTACGCCGAGTGAGGCGCGAGCGGCATTGGGACGGCGCGCGGAGGCTGCTAGATCATCCTCCGCCAGCCTGTCGGAGGGGTGGCAGAGCGGTCGATTGCGGCGGTCTTGAAAACCGTTGAGGGTTCACGCCCTCCGGGGGTTCGAATCCCTCCCCCTCCGCCAATAGCCGTGCCTTATCAACGCGGCAGCGATCAGATCGGGATCAGCTGCATCGATCCGGCGGTGATCCGGGTGCCGTCCGAGGAAATGGCGCTGCAGGTTGACGGCGTGCCCTTGGGCAGGAAGCTCGTCGGGTTGCGGGCTTCGCAGAGCTTGCCGTCCGAGGCCTGCCAGATGCCCGTGCCGATGCCCTTGCCGGCCTCGTCGTACTCGAAGGTCCCGTCGCGGAAGAATGTCACGGTGCCCTTGCGGCCCGGCGCCGCGAAGGTGAACTTCCGTTCGGCGAGAGCGCGCGTTGTGTCGGCGGCGGAGAGCTTGCCGACCGGCAATGGAGCTGCCGGAGGCGTCGCTACCGGCGCCGTCGTCACCGGGGCTGCCGGCGCCAGATCGGGCTGCGACGAACCCATGCCGCCGCCCGAACTGCAGGCAGCGAGGCCGACAGCAATGGCGGGAAGCGTGAGCCATGGAAGAGCAAGGCTGTTTCGCATGAGCGCTCAGACTCCTTCTGCCAGCACCACGACGCGCGAACCGATGGGCACGCGCCGGTAGAGGTCCACCACATCCTGGTTGACCATGCGGATGCAGCCGGACGATGCGTTGTGGCCGATCGACATCGGGTCAGTCGTGCCGTGGATGCGATACAGTGTGTCGTTGCCATTCTGGAAAAGATAGAGTGACCGGGAGCCCAGCGGGTTTTCCGGGCCACCGGGCATGCCGTTCGCCCATTTCGCCTTCTCGGGGTTGCGGGCAATCATTTCCTTGGGTGGCGTCCAGCGCGGCCACATGACCTTGCGGCCGATGTCGGCGCGGCCCGCCCAGCGGAAGCCGTCCTTGCCAACCGCGCAACCCCAGCGCATCGCCTTTCCGCCCTGCATCACCAGATAGAGTTGCCGGGCCGGTGTATCGACGATGATCGTTCCCGGAAGCTGACGGCCCTTGTATTGGACGACGGTCGGCCGGAAAGCCTCGGGCAGCTTGCTGTAGTTGAAGGGCGGCAGCGGATAGGGATCGTCATCGCTGCTCTGGGCAAAACCGGCGATGGATAGCGGGGCCGCGACCAGGGTTGCGGACGCTCCGGTCAGTACGGCACGGCGGGAAAGCATCATGGTCCTCTCGTCAGATAACCGAGTCATTCTGTGTTGCTACCAAAATGCAGCGCAAACGCTAAGTACTTATTAAGGGTGATGGACCGCTTTTAATGCTGCGGGGCCTGCCGGCAGCGCCTGAGGCCACCCAATTTCAATCATTGATTGTATCGCCTGCGGTCTCCCGCTGCGTCCGGCGGGCGAGCCATGTACCGGGCGCGCTTGTGAGAGGCTTTGGTTTGAGCCATCCTCACAGGCCCAAGCGGGAGGTTTCACATGAAGATTCTGGTCATCGGCGGCGGCGGCATGGTGGGCGTCAAGCTGATCGACAGGCTGGCCAGGGATGGCCGGCTGGGTTCTCAGCAGATCACCAGGCTGATCCGCCATGATGTGGTCCTGCCGCCGCCACCGCCGGCCGCAGCCTTCCCGGTTGAAACCCTGCTGGGCGATCTCTCGACGCCTGGCGAGGCGGAAAAGCTGGTGGCGATGAAGCCCGACGTCATCTTCCACCTCGCCGCCATCGTGTCGGGCGAGGCGGAAGCCGATTTCGAGAAAGGCTACCGGATCAATCTCGACGGCACGCGCTATCTTTTCGAGGCGATCCGCAAGGCGGGCGGCGGCTACAAGCCGAAAGTGATCTTCACCTCCTCGATTGCCGTGTTTGGCGCCCCGTTCCCGGAGGCCATTCCGGACAATTTCTTCACCACCCCGCTCACCAGCTATGGCACCCAGAAGGCGATCGGCGAATTGCTGCTCGCCGATTACACGCGGCGCGGCTTCTTCGACGGCGTTGGGCTTCGTTTTCCGACGATCTGCGTGCGCCCCGGCAAGCCGAACCTCGCGGCTTCGGGGTTTTTCTCCAACATCATCCGCGAGCCGCTGGCCGGCCATGAGGCGGTTCTCCCCGTGTCCGAGGAGGTGCGCCACTGGCATGCTTCGCCGCGCGCCGCCACCGGTTTCCTGCTGCATGCCGCCACCATGGATACAGCCGTTCTCGGCAACCGCCGCAACCTCACCCTGCCCGGCATTTCCTGTACGGTGGGCGAACAGATCGCCGCGCTGCGCATGGTGGCCGGCGACAAGGTGGTGGCGCGCATCCGCCGCGAACCCAATGAAACCATCATCAAGATCGTTGCCGGCTGGCCGCGCAACTTCGAGGCCAAGCGCGCCCGTGAACTGGGCT
>DAISVW010000036.1:0-12554 GCA_036826695.1 Aestuariivirga sp. | reverse complement strand
GTTTTGCCGCATCCCGAGGGGCCCAGCAGGCAGGCGATCTCGCCCGGAGCAAGGCTGAAGCTCACATCGCGCACCACGTCCGTCTTGCCGAAGCGCTTGGACACGTTGTCGAAGGCGAGGTGGCCCCCGAAGGTCGCACCGGCCGTGCCGCGCTGGCCCCAGCGGCGCGGCTCGCGCTCTGGCCGGCTGATGGTGTCGGAGATGCTCATCCTGCGCTGCGGTCTACAATGTTTGGGGCGCGAAGCAAATGGCGCCGGGGTTTCAGGCGGCCGCCGAGACGACCCGGTTACGCCCCCCGTGTTTGGCGCGATAGAGCGCCTGGTCGGCCCGCTTCAGCAACTCGTCAGCGGTGTCCTGGGCGGACACGATACTCGATACACCGAGCGATGCGGTGATCGACAGCTGGTAGCCGGGGCCCGGAGTGAACGATCTGGCGGCTACCGCCTTGCGAATCCGCTCGCCCACCCGGCCCGCCGTCTTCAGGTCGGTGTCGGGCAACACGACGACGAATTCCTCGCCGCCAACCCGGCAGGCCAGGTCGACGCTGCGGACCGCGGCACGAATACGCCCCGCCACATCCTGCAAGACACGGTCGCCGGCATCATGTCCGTGCGTGTCATTGACCGACTTGAAGTAATCGACGTCGAGCGTCAGCACCGAAACGAGTTTGCCGCGGTTGACCGCCTGCTCGATGAGGTTCGTGAGCTGGCTTTCCAGATAGCGCCGGTTGTAGAGGCCTGTCAGCGCGTCGGTAACCGCCAGTTCCATCGAGGCCCGCACACTGAGGCGCAGTTGCTCGGTATGGCGGTGGCGGCGGATCTGCGTCACGACCCGCGCATGCAGTTCCTGCCGGTCCACCGGCCGTATGAGATAGTCATTGACGCCCATGTCGAGGGTGCGCAGCAGCCGCTGGGGATCCTCCGGGCCCACGATGATCAGGATGGGCGTCTGCCGCGTCTGCTCCAGCGTTTTCAGCTGCGAGCAGATGCGCATGCCGTCCTGGCCCTCGATGTCGAGATTGACGATGATCAGCTCAAAGTCATTCTCCGCCTGGGCATGGGCGTCCACCGCCTCCTGCTGGCTGGTGGCCAGCGTCACCTCGTGCTTGCCCGCGAGAATGCCGCGAATGCGCTCGGCGCCGGCTGTGCGGTTGTCGATGAGAAGGATGCGTCCGCCCTGCCCGTTTGGCCCCGGCCCGGCGTTGCTCGCCAGCCCCAGCGGATCGCCACCCGTGCGGCTGCGGAGTTCATCGGTCAGCATCTTGAGGCGGACAAGGCCCTTGACCCGGCAGAACAGCGCCAGGTCGTTCACCGGCTTGGTGAGAAAATCATCGGCGCCCGCCTCGAGGCCGCGCACCCGGTCCTCCGGCTGGTCGAGCGCGGTAATCATCACGACCGGCACATGCTGGGTCGCGGGGTTGGACTTGATGCGGCGGCACACCTCGATGCCGTCAATCCCCGGCATCATCACGTCGAGCAAGACGATGTCCGGTCTGGCCCGGTTGACGGCTTCCAGCGCTTCAGCGCCGTTCATCGCGGTGAGTACATCGAAATACTCGGCCGCCAGCTTGGCCTCGAGCAGCCTCACATTGGCGAGAATGTCGTCGACAATCAGGACGCGGGCCGTCATGACGGTTTCTTGATGTAGTTCTCGATGGTCTGCAGGAAGCTCACCACCGAAATCGGCTTGGAGATGTAGGCCTCGCAGCCGCCCTCGCGGATCTTCTGCTCGTCGCCCTTCATGGCGAAGGCGGTAACCGCGATCACCGGAATATGGCGGAGTTCGTCATCTTCCTTCAGCCACTTCGTGACCTCGATGCCGGACACCTCCGGCAGCTGAATATCCATCAGAATGAGATCCGGCTGGTGCTGGCGCGCCAGTTCCAGCGCCGACAGCCCGTCACGCGTCTGGATCACCCGATATCCGCTGGCCTCGAGAAGATCGTTGAACAGCTTCATGTTCAATTCATTGTCCTCGACGACCAGAACTCTTTTCGCCATGGCGCCCACCACCTTCAAGCCTGTGATCTTTTCCGCCGCTGCTGAGGCATCGGTTTTCATCCGGCTCCTGGCTGCGCCCGCCGGACGGCGTAGACCGTCCCCCCTGCCGGCGCTTTCCGACCAACGATACATTTGCACCGGAGCCGGTAACCAACAGCTTAACCAAACAGCCGGTCTGTTCAACGCGGCTCTATGCTGGTTAATTGCCCTTTCTCACGGGCGGGGGAAACATGGTTAACAGACATCGCCAGACCGAGGAGGCGGAAGTCCTTGCGCTCCAGGCGGCGGCCTTCCTGGCCGCCGAGCCGGAACGCCTTGTCAGGTTCATGGACCTCTCAGGGATCGATGCGACAGCCCTGCGCCGGTCGCTGGCCGAGCCTGCCTTCCTCGGCGGCCTGCGCGATCACATCCTGGCGGATGAAACCTTGCTCTTGATGTTCGCCGAGTCGCAGCAGATAAGGCCGGAAGAAATCGTCAGAACCCGCCGCCAGCTTCCCGGAGCCACCCTTGATCTCTGAACAAACCCTCGGCCAGCTCGAAGGCCTCACTTTCACCAGCCGCCCGCTCGTCATCTGCGACGTCGACGAGGTGATCGTTCATTTCACCCGTGATTTCGAGGACTATATCGGCCACGAGCAGCTGTGGCTCGACACGGCCAGCTTCGCGCTCAACGGCAACATCAGGCGCCGCCACAATGGGGAGCCGGCGCCGGACCACCAGGTCGCCGAACTGGTCGCCCGCTTCTTCGAGGACCGCA
Organism: Aestuariivirga sp.; assembly: GCA_036826695.1. Taxonomy (GTDB): domain Bacteria; phylum Pseudomonadota; class Alphaproteobacteria; order Rhizobiales; family Aestuariivirgaceae; genus Aestuariivirga. The sequence continues at coordinate 9,797 of DAISVW010000036.1, read as the reverse complement.
CCCGTCACATGCAGCCCATCGACGGCGCGGTCGACTCGCTGCTCACCATCGCCGAAGCGGCAGATGTGGTGCTGCTCACCAACCTGCCACACAGCGCCGGCAATTGCCGCCGCGCCAACCTCGCGGCACACGGGCTGGACTTTCCGGTTGTCACCAATTCAGGGCCCAAAGGCCCCGCGATCCGCGAGATCGTCGCCCGCGCCAAGGAGCCGTCTTGCGTGTTCATCGACGACAGCCCGGGTTTCATCGCCTCGGCCTATGAGCATGCGCCCGATATCCACCTCGTTCATTTTCTTCATGACGAACGCTTTGCCCGGCACATAGCACCACTCGATTTCGTCTCGCTCCGCACGGGAAGCTGGGAGGAAGCCCGGCCGCACATCCTGGGCCTGATCGGCGGCTGAGCGGCGTCAGGCCGCCAGCTTGACGAGCGTCTGCATCAGCTGGCGCGTGCCCTTGAGGCGGTCGTCCGGCCGTTCCCAGTCGCGCATGATGACGAGTTTCATATCCGGACGGAGCTTGGCGGAGGCCCCCTGCCCGGCGATCCAGCCGACCAGCGCGGCCGGGTTCGCAAAACGCTCGCCGCGGAAGGCGATCACCGCGCCCTTGGGCCCAGCGTCCACACTCTGCACATTGGCCGCGCGGCACAGAAGCTTGATCGCCACCACGGCAAGAAGGTGGTTCACCTCCTCCGGCAGCGGCCCGAAACGGTCGCGCAGTTCGGCGCCGAAGGCCTCGACCGCCGGCTGGTCCACGAGGTCGGCGAGGCGGCGGTACAATCCGAGCCGCACCTGAAGATCGCTGACATAGCTTTCCGGCACCAGCACCGCGGTGCCGATGTTGATCTGCGGCGACCACTGCCCGTCGCTCACGCCGGCGTCCTCGCCGGTGCGCAGCTTCACCACCGCCTCCTCGATCATCTGCTGGTAGAGTTCGTAGCCCACTTCCTTGATGTGACCGGTCTGCTCCTCGCCGAGCAAATTACCGGCCCCGCGCAAGTCAAGGTCATGGCTCGCCAGGGTGAAGCCCGCGCCCAGCGAGTCCAGCGACTGCAGCACCTTGAGCCGTTTCTCGGCCGTGGGGTTCAGGGCCGCATTGGCGGGCGTCGTCAGGATCGCATAGGCCCGCTGCTTGGAGCGGCCGCCGCGGCCACGCAGCTGATAGAGCTGGGCCAGCCCGAACATGTCGGCGCGGTTGACGATCAGCGTGTTGGCGGTGGCGATGTCGAGCCCCGACTCCACGATGCTCGTCGACAGCAGCACCTCGAAGCTGCGGTCGTAGAAGCCGGTCATGATGTCTTCGAGCTCGGTGGGCGGCAGGCGGCCATGCGCCATGCGGAAGCGCACTTCAGGAACAGTCTCCCGCAGGAACGCCGCAAGCTCCTCGAGGTCGGCGATGCGCGGCGTCACATAGAAGCTCTGGCCGCCGCGGTAATGCTCGCGCAGCAGGCTTTCGCGGATGATCACCGGGTCGAACGGCGTGATGTAGGTTCTGACAGCCAGCCGGTCGAGCGGCGGGGTGGTGATCAGAGACATTTCGCGCACGCCGGACAGCGCCAGCTGCAGGGTGCGCGGGATCGGCGTCGCGGTCAGCGTCAGCACATGCACATCGGTGCGCAGTTCCTTGAGCCGCTCCTTGTGCTTGACGCCGAAGTGCTGCTCCTCGTCGATGATCAGCAGGCCCAGATCGCGGAACGCGATGCCCTCCGACAGCAGCGCGTGGGTGCCGACCACGATGTCGATGTCGCCGGAGGTGATCCCCGCCTTGACCCGGTCCAGCTCCTTCTTCGGCACCATGCGCGAGGCCTGGGCGATGTTCACCGGAAGCCCACGGAAACGGCTCTGGAAGGTGGCGAAGTGCTGGCGCGACAAGAGCGTCGTCGGCACCACCACCGCCACCTGTTTGCCGTTCATGGCGGCGATGAAGGCGGCGCGCAGCGCCACTTCGGTCTTGCCGAAGCCCACGTCGCCGCAGACCAGCCGGTCCATCGGCAGGCCTTTCTGCAAGTCCTCGACGACCGCGTCGATGGCGGCGAGCTGGTCCTCGGTTTCCTCATAGGGAAAGCGGGCGCAGAACTCCTCATAGGCGCCCGCGGGCGGCGGCAGCACCGCGCCCGCCTTCAGCTCGCGCGCCGCGGCGGTGCGGATCAGCCCTTCGGCGATGCGGAGAATGCGTTCCTTGAGCCTCGCCTTGCGCGCCTGCCAGGCGCCGCCGCCCAGCCGGTCAAGCTGCGCGCCCTGCTCCTCGGAGCCGTAGCGCGACAGAAGCTCGATGTTCTCCACCGGCAGGAACAGCCGGTCGCCGCCCGCATAGGACAGGAACAGACAATCATGCGGCGCGCCCTTGACCTCGATGGTCTTGAGACCCTCGAAGCGGCCGATGCCATGATCGACATGCACCACGAGGTCGCCGGGGCTCAGCGCCGAAAGCTCGCTCAGGAAATCCGAGGCCTTTCGGCTGCGGCGGCCGCGCCGCACCAGCCGGTCGCCGAGAATGTCCTGTTCCGAGATCAGCGCGACATCAGCGGTCTCGAATCCTTCCTCGAGGCCCAGCACCAGAAGTCCGGCAATGGCCTTGTCCCAGGCAAGAAACGCCGGCCAGTCCGGGGCGGCGGCAAGCGGCGCCAAGTCATGGTCCCTGAGGATGGTTTCCAGCCGCTCGCGCGAGCCTTCCGTCCAGCAGGCGATGGCCACCCGCCGCCCCTGCCCGCGGATCGCCGCGGCATGAGACTTCACCGCCTCATAGACATTGCCGCCGGGCTGGGCGCGCTCGGCGGCGAAGCTGCGGCCACGCCTGCCGCCGAAGGAAATGGCGTCCGGGCTCTCGAAAGGCGAGAAGGCGAGTACCGTGCGGTTGGACTGTATCTCGGCCCATTCAGTCTCCGTCACATAGAGCGACTGCGGCTTCACCGGCTTGTAGGGTGCTGCGCCATAGGTCTGCTTGTTGTCGAGCGCCTCGCGGCGGGCGTTGTAGAATTCCGCCACCTGCTCCTGCCTGGCCTTGGCGGCTTCGTCCGCCATATGATCAAGCGTCAAGATCGGATCGTCGAGATAATCGAACAGGGTCGAGAGCCGGTCATGGAACAGCGGCAGCCAGTGTTCCATGCCCTGGTACTTGCGGCCGCTGGTCACACTTTCATAGAGCGGATCGCCGGTATCGATGCCGCCGAAGGCCTCGGCGTAGGCAACCCGGAAGCGGCCGATCGCGTCGGGGTTCAGCAGCACTTCGCTGGCCGGGTTGAGCGCGAAACGCGGGAGCGTCGCGGTCGTTCGCTGCGACTGCGGATCGAAGCTGCGGATCGATTCCAGCGTGTCGCCGAAGAAATCGAGGCGGATGGGCGCGTCGGCGCCCGGCGGGAAAATGTCGATGATGCCGCCGCGCACCGCGAAATCGCCGGGCTCGACCACCGTGCCGGTCCGCGAGAAGCCATTGTCGGAAAGAAAGGCGATGAGCTTGCCGGAGTTGAGCCGGTTGCCCGGCGCCGCCGCGAGGCTGTGCCCCATGATCAGGCTTTGCGGCACCACCCGCTGCAGCGCCGCCGGAATGGTGGTGAGCAGCAGCGCAGGGTTGGACAAGGGCTCGCGCAGCCGGGCCAGCGTGGCGAGCCGCCGCGCCACGATATCGGCCACCGGCGACACCCGGTCATAAGGCAGGCAATCCCAGGCGGGAAAACGCAGCACTTCCAGCCCGGGCGCGAAATAGCTGATCTGATCAGCCAGCAATGCGGCGCGCTGATCGTCAACCGCCACATGCACCACGAGCCGCTTCCCGGCCTCGCGGACGATTTCCGGGATCAGCATGGCGTCGAAGCCTTGCGGAACTCCCGCCAGTGTCGTCCGCCCCGGCCGCAGCAGCTTCGGCTTCAGCGACTTCAACGCGGTCATGGCGAATGGGCGATCATGCGGGCCAGCAGCGGCGTGGCGTGGGCCGCCGGAATCTCCGCCTGGCGGGTGGCCCAGGCGAGCAATTCCTGATCGGGAATGTCCATGATGCCTTCGAGTTCCGCAATCTCCGCGAGGCTGAAGTCATTGAGATGCCGGGCCACGAAGCCGCCGACGATCAGATCCATCTCCTTGATGCCGCGATGCGTGGCGCGCCACAGCAGGCGCTTGCGGCGGACGTTCTCGTCGGCAAGGCTATTCATGCGCGGGTGTCATGCCCCAACCGCCCTTGCGCCGCAACCGGTTCCCGTTGAAATAGTCCCATGCGCCCCACGCTGCTCAACCCGCTGTTTTCGGGCGCCGCCAGCCTGAAAGGCATCGGTGGCAAGCTCGACAAGCTGATGGCCGCTTTCCTGCGCCCGGCCTATGGCGCGCCGGGCGATACGACGCGCCTCGTCGATCTTCTGTTTCACCTGCCGTCGGGCATCGTCGACCGCCGCTTCCGGCCACACATCGCCAGTTTGCCGCGCGAGGGAATCGTCACCGTCGAGGCCAGGGTCGGGCGCCACCGGCCGCCGCCGCCCTTCAACAAGCGCATGCCCTATCGCGTCGAGGTCTCGGACGGCACCGGCCTCCTCCCGCTCGTCTTTTTCCATGCCTATGCGGATTCGATCCGCCGCCAGCTGCCGGAGGGCGAGACGCGGTTCATCTCAGGCACCATCGGCTGGTTCAACGGCGAGCCGCAGATCGCGCATCCCGACCACATCGTGCCACCGCAGGAATTCGCCTCCCTGCCGCTGATCGAACCGGTCTATTCGCTGACCGAGGGACTGTCGCCCAAGCTTCTCGTCAAGGCGATCCGCCAGGCGCTGGAGAAGCTGCCGCAGCTGCCTGAATGGCAGGACCCCGCCTATCTGCAGCGCCAGGCCTGGCCCGCCTTCGATGTGGCGCTGAAAGGGCTTCATCAGCCTTCAGCCCCCGACGCGGTGGCGCCTGAGGCTCCGGCCCGGCGGCGACTAGCCTATGACGAGTTGCTCGCCAATCAGCTGGCCCTGCGCCTGGTGCGCGCCAACATGAAGCGGGCGGCCGGACGGCGGCTTCCCGGCACCGGAGACTTGCGCGCCAGGCTCATTGCCGCCCTGCCCTACAGCCTCACCCCTGGCCAGGAGCAGGCGGTGGCCGATATCCTGCGCGACATGGCGTCGGAAGATCGCATGCTCCGGCTCCTGCAGGGCGATGTGGGTGCTGGAAAAACCATTGTGGCGCTCTTGGCGCTGGCCACCGCGGGGGAAAGCGGGGCGCAAGGCGCCTTCATGGCGCCCACCGAGATTCTCGCCCGCCAGCATCACGCGACCCTTGCGAAGCTGTGCGGCCCGGCGGGCATCAGTCTGGCGTTGCTCACCGGCCGCGAGAAGGGCAATCCGCGCGAGGACATCCTGGCCGCCATCGCTTCGGGAGAAGCGCAGATCGTCATCGGAACCCACGCGCTGTTTCAGGAGCATGTGGTGTTTCGCGATCTCGGCCTCGCGGTCATCGACGAGCAGCACCGCTTCGGCGTGCATCAGCGCCTGGCATTGCAGGCCAAGGCGGGCGGCGCCAGCGATCTTCTGGTGATGACCGCGACACCCATTCCGCGCACCCTGGCGCTCACCGTCTATGGCGACATGGACGTCTCGAAGATCACCGAGAAGCCGGCGGGCCGACAGCCGATCGACACAAGGGTGCTGCCGCTCTCGCGCATGGAGGAGGTGACGCAGGGCCTCGCCCGCGTGATCGCCCAGGGCCAGCGCGCCTATTGGGTCTGCCCATTGGTGGCAGAGAGCGAGGAGGTGGACCTTGCCGCCGCCGAGGACCGTTTCGAGGCGCTGGCCGCGCGCTTCAAGGGTCAGGTGGGCCTCGTCCATGGCCGCATGAAGGGACCTGAGAAAGACAAGGTGATGGCCGACTTCAAGGAGGGCCGCCTGTCAGTTCTGGTCTCGACAACGGTGATCGAGGTCGGCGTCGCTGTGCCCGAAGCCACCGCCAAGGTGATCGAGAACGCCGCGCGCTTCGGGCTAGCCCAGCTGCACCAGCTGCGCGGCCGGGTGGGGCGCGGGGCGGCCAAATCATCCTGCCTGCTGCTCTATCAGGAGCCGCTCGGCGAAACCGCGCGCGCCCGGCTCGCCATCATGCGCGAGACCGAGGATGGGTTCCGCATCGCCGAGGAAGACCTGCGGCTCAGGGGTGCGGGCGAGATGCTCGGCACCCGGCAATCGGGCCTTCCCCTGTTTCGCATGGCCGATCTCGCCGCCGACGGCGATCTGCTCGCCGCGGCGCGTGACGATGCGAGGCTGGTGCTGGCCCGCGACCCGCGGCGTGAAAGCCCGCGCGGCGCAGCCCTGCGCACCCTGCTCTATCTCTTCGAGCGCGACGAGGCGGTGCGGCTCATTTCGGCCGGCTAGCGGTGGCGGCTTCCCGCTCCGGCGGCAACGGCCGCTCGGGGAACACGAGCCCCATCGAAATCACCAGTTTCAATCCGTCCTCGACGCTCATGGCGAGGATCTTCACCTCCTCGCGCGGCGCGAAGAAGACATAACCCGAGGTCGGGTTGGGCGTGGTCGACACATAGACCGCATACATCGCCTGTCCGGGCGGCAGACCGATTTCGCCGCTGTCCACCTCGCGGGACACGAATGCCACGGACCAGGCGCCGCGGCGCGGCCATTCGACGAGGCAGACATAACGGAAAGACGCGCCCTTCTGGGCGAACAGGGTTTCGAAGATCTGCTTCGAGCCCTTGTAGATCGAACGCACCACCGGCATCGCGTAGAGCGTCTTGTCCCACAAGGCGATCATCGTGCGGCCGGCGAGATTGGCGGCCATGGCGCCGATCAGCGTGATGGTGATCAGCGCGAAGATCAGCCCGAAACCAGGCAGCTTGACCGGCAGATAGGTGTCAGGGTTATAGGCCGCGGGCAAATTGGGCTTGATCCACGAATCGAACAGGGTGACGAACCAGTAGGTTGCCCACACCGTGATCAGGATTGGCGCGGTGATCACCAGCCCGGTGAAGAAATAGGCCCTGAGCCTGCCCCAGAAGGAGGACTGCGCCTTGATTTCGACATCGGCCTTGTTCACGTGGCAACCTGAAAGTTTTGGAGCGGTCTCGCATGCCCAATAGACATGAAGCAGAGGGCCTCCGCAAGCCGCAGGCCTCCGGCATGCTGGATACGGTCCGCCGGCCTCTGCTGATCGGCGTGGGCTGGCTCTGCGTGGGACTGGGCATCATCGGCATCGTCATGCCGCTGTTCCCCACCACGCCGTTTCTCCTCGTGGCCCTGTGGGCGTTCTCGAAATCCTCGCCGGAACTGGCCGCGAAGATCCGCCAGAACCGCTTCGCTGGCCCCTATGTCCGCGACTGGGAGGACGCCGGCGTCATCCCGCCCGGCGCCAAGATCCTGGCCGTCACCATGATGACGGCGATGCTCGGCTATCTTCATTTCGGGTCCGGGGCCCCGGCATGGGTGGTGATTCTGGCGGCAATGGTGCTGGCCGGCGTTGCCGCCTACATCCTGACACGACCCGGCCGCCGCCAGGACTAGATCAGTCGCCCGGCTGACGATTTTCCGGCGCCGGGTACTGGTCGTCCCACACCTTGGCGCGGGCTTCGGCCTCGATCCGCTCGTCCTCGCCCACATTGCTTTCCAGCTGAAGCGCGCGGTCGAAGATCTCGGGGTTTTCCTCGGGCCTCGCCGAGTCCCTCGCCAGGATGTACCACATGACGGCGCGGGTGCGGTCGGCCCGCACCAACTTGCCTTCCCAGTAGAGTTCGCCCAGATAGGCCTCGGCCGGCGCATAGCGCTTGCGGGCCGATGCCATCAGCCACTTGAGCCCCTGCTGCGGGTTGCGCTTCATGCCCTCGCCCTTGATGCTCATCACGCCGAGCGCGTATTGCGCGGCCGGATGGCCGTAGGCGGTCGCCACCTTGAGATAGGTCTGGGCTGCGGCGCCGGGATCGGGCGCGATGCCGGCATTGACGGCGCCGGTGCGCTGATAGTCGGCGAGCCGCACCATGGCATCGACCGTGATGCGCAGCCGCTTGCCGTTTGCCTCCTCGGGATCGTAGTGCTCGGAGACCCGGGTATAATAGCTGTAAGCCATGGCATCATCCCGCGGCACCCCGAGGCCCTGCCGGTACATGTGGCCGAGATACCAGTCGGCAACGATTTCGCCGTCGTCCGACGCTTTCCGGAAGAACTTGGCGGCGCGCCCGTATTCGCCCGAGCGGTAGGCGCGCTTGGCTTTCTTCAGATCGTCGCTCCAGAACGGAATCGAGATCTCCGGCAACTTCAGGTCAGGAGCAGCCGGCAGGTATGAATAGAACCCGGCGAGCGGCCCGTCCGGCTCGTCCTCGGCGGCGGCTGCAGAAATCGACAGGCAAAACCCGGCAAGGACCACGGCGGCGAGGCGCCACGGCTTTCCTTGATCGGCTCCGGCAGGCAGGCTCGTCACGCTCAACGACCCCTCGCCCGGCAATCTTGCCGCGATACCAAACCCGCAGTTCTTGGAGAGACCCTCGATCCCGACACCGATCAAACTCGTTCCACACGCTTCAGAAAGAGGTGCTAGAGGCCAATTTGGGCGGATGAAAGGTTGGGATTCGGGCGGAATTGGACAGCCGAAGAAATCCTTCGGCTGTTGCACCAGCGCAACAACCGGCCGCCGTTACACCGCCAGTCCGGCCAGCATCCCCTCATAAACGGCTTCCTCGGCCGTACGCGGGCTCAGCGCATCGCCTGCCAGGCGGTGAGGAATGCCCAGAGCCTCGAGAATCCCGCAAAGCCCGTCTTCCTGAATATTAGGGGTGTTGAGCACCAGCGTATCCACGTCCTCCATGACGACCGGAGACCGCGAGGGCGTATGGATGAAATAGATGCTGCGCCCGTCGCCGCCATAGAGGCGCAGCCACGGGTGGACTTCGACACCCAACCGGTGCAGCCGGGCCACGGTTTCAAAGCGAATGTAGGTCTGGATATTGGCGGCGGCGCAGTGATGGTTGACGGCGAGCCGCACATGGGCGCCCTCGGCGGCGAGCTTCTCGGCGATGCCCGATCCCACCCAGTCGCCCATCCAGTCGTAGACCACGACCCGCGCGCCGGTTCGGGCGCGGCCGGCCAGGATGTCGGCGGCGTGAACGGTCTGCGCCGCCTCGCCTTCAAATGGCGGCAGGTGCGGCCGCGACCCCGTGGCGACGATCACCTCGGCGGGCCGTTCTGCCTCCAGCAGGGCGCGGGTCACGGTACTGCGGCGGTGGATCACGGCGCCGTGGCGCAGCGCCTCGGCCGTGAGGTTGGTGATGATGCCGCCGAATTCGGCGCGCGTTGGCAACAGCTGGGCCAGCCGCGCCTGACCGCCGGTCTGCGCCTCGCGCTCATGCAGGTGCACCTCGTGACCACGCTCGGCGGCCACTGCGGCGGCCTTGAGACCGGCGGGCCCGCCGCCCGCCACCACGATGCGGCGGCGGCGCGGGGCGCGCGGCTTGATCGCGTAGGCCAGTTCGCGGCCGGTCTCCGGGTACTGGATGCAGGAGATCGACAGGCCCAGCTGAAAATGGCCGATGCAGGCCTGGTTGCAGCCGATGCAGGCACGGATGTCGTCGAGCCGGCCGGCCCTCGCCTTGTGCGGCATCTCCGGGTCGGCGAGCATGGCGCGCGTCATGCCGCACAGATCGGCGGCGCCTGACGCGAGCACCTGCTCGGCGAGCTGCGGCTGGTTGATGCGCCCGGCGACGAGCACGGCGGCGCCGGTGGCCTGCTTCACCTTCTGGGCGAAGGGCGCCACATAACCATGGGCATTGGCCATCGACGGCACGATATGGGTCGCACCTGAGGCCGTGGCCGGCGTTCCCGCATTGCCGTTCAGGTAATCGAGCTCCGG